>JAYEKE010000062.1 GCA_034660915.1 Pseudomonadota bacterium | reverse complement strand
TGACTCGGGTTCTCTGTGACTTTGTGCCTCTGTGAGAGTATTTTTATCTTTTCTGAAAACGTAGTCGAATGTTTACGTTTGTAATAGCAAAACATCCTGTAATCATTAAACCTAAAAGGTACAAGGTGCAAGGTAAAAACCCTACACCCTACACCTTAAACCTTTAAAGGCTAATCGCTCAGTTTAGGTTATTAATAAAAACAGAATTCAATTCACCTTCACTTATTTTTGAAAGGTTTATTTTTCTTCTTTTTCCACTTTCCCGGAGGATATGCCTGCCGATGTTCAACAAAATGCTCATAGGGTCGCTCACTTTCCAGCTCAATGCTGACAAAATCACCAACATCTATCTGGATGCCACCAGGGAGACTGATGCCAGACTGCCAGCGACCAGCTGAAAAATAGAAATACAACCCGCGGGAAGCCTCAAAATATACATATGATGAGGGATAGTAGCGATAGCTATACATTCTGCCCCGACGCCCATGGGCCGGAGCCCAGGGTGGCGGTCCCTTTTTATTGATGGACTGCGGGTAAGCTTCCCGTGGGGGATCAGCTGTCGATATGGCTGCCCGGTCAACAGCACAACCAGCCAGAAAAAATGTCAGCAAGGCAAACAAGAAGATAAACCTGGAATAACTAAGAAGAAATAACATCGACCATCTCCTTTAAGGCTGTCTTGAAAAACCTTCTATCCACGGGGATACTTTTACTCGGTATAATAGGACCCGAGCAAAATGTCAACGATCCATTAGTCGCCTCATACGAGCAACAAAGAAGAATGGCAAAAAGATTGTCAAGCCCCTGGTTTTTGTGCTAACCGTCGCTGAAGAAAAAAATATTTTCAGCCGAAAAGTTTTCCCCTGTCAAAAAAATACAAACCCGGAGACCCTGATGACATTCCCCATAGAACTTCTCAGCACCTTTATGGTCGGCCTTGGGATTGGAATCCTGCTGACCATTCTTTTCTTTTACCTGCGCCGCCGAGGAGTTGAAAATATTACCACAGCTCTTTTAGACCAAGCCGAAAAACGCAACCGGCAGGAAACGGAAGCTCTGGTTAACCGACTCAAGGAAAGTTTTGGCTCCCTTTCATTAGAAGCGCTGACCAGAAACACCGGAGAATTCCTGAAACTGGCCAATGAAACCCTCAGCAAGCAGGTAACTGCCGGCAGCCATGAACTGCACGGCAAAAAAACCCTTATTGACGAAACCCTGGGGGCAATGAAGACGGAATTACAACAAGTCCAAAGTCTGGTCAACAATTTTGAAAAAGACCGGGAAAACAAATTTGGTAAATTAACCAGGCAGCTGCAGATAACCAGCGAACAGACGATGAAACTGCACAAGATCACCAGCCAGCTGCAAAGTGCCCTGGCCGGCAGCGGCAGCCGCGGCCAGTGGGGTGAACGAATGGCGGAAGATGTTCTGCGCCTGGCTGGATTTTTGGAAGGAGTAAATTACCTGAAGCAGAAAACCCTGACAGAAGCTGCCACCCGCCCGGACTTCACCTTTCTGCTGCCCAAGGGACTGAAGTTGAACATGGATGTCAAATTCCCGCTGAGCAATTACCTGAAAATCCTGGAAGCCGGCAGTGAGGCTGAGCGCCAAAGCCATCGTAATCTTTTTCTTCGGGATGTTCGTCAAAGGGTTAAAGAGGTAACCAGCCGCAACTATATCAACCCCGGAGATAATACTGTCGATTATGTCCTGATTTTCATTCCCAACGAACAGGTCTATGCTTACATCCATGAAAATGATCAGGAGCTGCTGGACGAAGCCCTTAAGCAAAAGGTTATCCTCTGCTCACCCGTTACCCTTTATGCTGTCCTGGCCGTCATCCGCCAGGCAGTTGACAATTTCAACCTGGAGAAAACCGCCGCCCAGATTCTCTCCCGGCTCGGGGCTTTCAATAAACAGTGGTCCATGTTTATGCAGTCATTTGACAAACTGGGAAGCAGGATTGAAGAAACCCAGAAAGAATACCAGAAGCTGACCACCACCAGGAAGACTCAACTGGACAGACAGATTAATAAGATTGAAGATCTGCGCCGCCAACAGGAAATTTCCCCGGCCGCAGTCGACGATATTAAACCGGCTACTGCAGACAATACAACGACAACTGAAAATGGTTAGTTGACTCACCCCTCAAGGTCGCTAGTTTATTCCTCAGTGATAATACTATACTGCTTGAACTGATCTCTACGAGTTATTCCGTTTCCTTCTGGCCTCTGTCATCCCCTTTTTTATCAGCGTTAATATGCAGTCCACAGTGAAGGCAGCGACGAGCCGGGAAGAAGGTTGGACCGCTGGTATGGAAATAGTTTCCACAATCGGGACAACGAATGGTGGCGACAATCCATACAGTGATAAAGAGCAGGACAATCCAGGCAATAAACACTTTTACGGCCATATTAAACCCCGATGGGGACCGAAGGGAAACCATCATCGCTGGAAGGTAAATTAGAATCGTCAACCAGAGAAACCAACGCCGTCGACGAATTTTTCTCAGTCCTGGACCAAAATCTGCAGGATCCTTCGATGATTTTTCATCCATTATGTTTATCTTCCGTATTGAGGTTATTGTTTATTCGCCAATAATTTTTACCAACACCCGCTTTTTCCTTCTGCCATCAAATTCACCATAGAAAATCTGCTCCCAGGGGCCGAAATCAAGGTTGCCGTCTGTTATCGCCACCACTACCTCGCGGCCCATGATCTGCCGCTTCAGGTGGCCGTCGGCATTATCCTCGTAACCGTTGTGGCGATACTGGGACACCGGTTCATGGGGCGCCAGCTTTTCCAGCCAGACATCAAAATCATGATGCAATCCTGACTCATCATCATTGATGAACACCGATGCGGTTATGTGCATTGCGTTAACCAGCGCCAAGCCTTCACGAATGCCACTTTCCCGCAGACATTCCTCCACTTGAGACGTAATGTTGAGAAACGCTCTTCTGGTTTCGGTATTAAACCAAAGTTCCCGGCGATAGCTTTCCATAGCCCCTCCCCATACAACGTTAAAAGTTTATACTGTTCAAGAAAAAAATCAAATCAGCTCATCCGGTAAAGTTTCTGGAACTTTCACCACCTACAGACTTCTTCAAATCATTGAAATAACATGTTGAATCGGTAATGGCAAACCTTCTGTTGGCGCCGGTTCAGGCTGGTTCGCTGTTAAAATTGGACAATTATATTTTCAATTAACTGATAAGAAAGAAATTAAACATTTTCTTGACAAATTATTTTGTATATTTTAGTATTAACCATCAGTATCAATGATTTTCGATGCCGGAGGTTGATATGGAACAGCAACAATTATTTAACATGTCCGATGAGGAAGACAAAAATATCGGTATCGGCGATGGCTATTCGATTGAGTGGCGGACCGCAAAACTCGTGGCAGTTTATCGGTATGGGGTTCCTTATCGCCATGTTGAGATAAACGCCGGCATAGATAAACGGCGCCTGGCCGTTGAGCTAATAATGGAAGGTCAGATAACGAAAAGCAAGTTGGCCAAGGCCTTACGGGTTTCCCGGCAAAGCATTGACAATTGGGAAAAAACTTTTTTCAAATCCGGCTTTGAGGGACTTGTAAATAGCTACAAGGGCAGTGTTGACAAGGGACGGGCAGATAAGGCGGATAAGCTTCCCACAGGCAATAAAGCAAGACAATTGGAATATGAACGCCGGCAGAAACGGCAATTCCTTCAAGAACAGCAATTGCGCATAAGCTTTGAACCCTCCGAAAAGGCAACTCAACAGGAACAAGAAGGGACCGTTGATTCTGGCGCAGAAGCTGAGCCGAAACTAATCGATTTCAAAGACATAGAGCAGGCCCCTGCATACCAGGAAGCCCAACTGCCGGAGCTTTTTGAAGAGACATATGATTTCAAGGAAAACCGGTATGCGGGAAGCTTTATCTATTGGGGCATCTTCCAGAATGCCTTCAATGTGATGGGGCTGTGTCAGCGGATAATCGGCCATTATAGTGTTGTCATCTATCTTTTCGCCATGATGATGGTCAACGGGTTTGGTTCGATAGAGAAGTTAAAAACCGTATATAAACGGGAATTCGGCAACTTGGCAGGCATCAGGCAACTGCTCAGCAAACCCAACATATGGAAGCTTGTCCACAACCTATGCAGGCTGGGCAGGTCCGGAGAGTTAATTGAAAAATTTTTCCACGAACAGGCCAAAAAGAGTTTGGTCGCCCTGTACTGGCTTTATATAGACGGACATTTTGTGCCCTATTATGGAAAGAATACGGTGCACAGCGGGTTTTATATGCAGCGCGGTCAAGCAATGCCCGGCCAGACGGAAATGTTTGTCCATGATTGCCAGGGACAAATCGTTTATTTTGAGATTCAAGAGGGAAAAGGCGATCTCAAAACGATGATGCGGCAAATGAGC
>JAYEKE010000061.1 GCA_034660915.1 Pseudomonadota bacterium | reverse complement strand
CCGATTTTGAAAATCATTACAAAATCAAGCTTAGAGCCAGCGGGTATCGCCTGGTTTATGAAGTGATTGATAATGAGATTTCCGTATTGGTGGTTGCAATCGGAAAACGTGAGAAAAATTCAGTTTACCGAAATGCGAAAAAACGAATAAAATCAAGGGTCTAACAAATCAATAAACTGGACACTTTTCAGCCCGCAAATCATTGTCTTTAATTTCATTATTGGTCTGCATAAATCTTTCTCATTGTCATGGTGCCAGTTATCTCATTCGTTCGGCCAGTAAGAGATGAAATATGAACAGACGAAAATTGCTTAAAAAAATAATGGGCGGTTCTAAAAACATAAGATTTGCTGATATGGTAAATCTTGTTAAAGGTTTTGGTTTTAAGCTGTCGAGAACTGAAGGTAGCCACCACATTTTCTTCCGAACCGATATCCCTGAACTTGTTAATCTTCAGAATGTCAAAGGTCAAGCAAAACCATATTAAATGCGGCAGTTTCTAAGACTGGTTGAGAAGCATAATCTTAAACTGGAGGATGAATAATGCGCGATTATCATATTAACATTTTTTATTCAGAAGATGATGACGGTTACATCGCAGATATCCCCGACCTTGAGGCTTGCTCCGCAATTGGTGAAACACCTGACGAGGCATTGCGCGAGGTCCAACAGGCCAAAAAACTATGGCTGGAGGCTACACGAGCAGAGGGCAAGCCTGTCCCGGCACCAGAATATCGCCCAGTCATATATCAGGCGGCGTCAGCTTGACAATACGGAGCATATTGATAACCTGGGATCAAACCAGCGCCTGAACGCCGACCTGGTTGAAAAAATTGGACAGGTCTCAGAAAAAAAAAGATGTCTGAAGTTCTTGCGGGCATAAAACTTCTTATTGAGCCAATGGAGCTGCAGTGAGGTGGGGGAGGAATCAAAAATTCCAGGGACCGGGCTTTGAGGGATGCTCAAGGGCATGTTCCAATAGCTTGAGGTATCTTCGGCGTGATATTTCCCGGGCGCCAAAACGTGACAGATGTTCGGTCTGAAACTGGCAGTCAATGAAAAGGAAGTTCCAATCAAGGAGCTTTTTTACTAAGATTGCCAGGGCGGTTTTTGAAGCGTCGCTGACCCGGGAGAACATGGATTCGCCGAAAAAACAGCGTCCCAGTGAGATGCCGTAGAGACCTCCCATCAGCTGATTATCCTGCCAGGTTTCGATAGAATGGGCAAAACCCGCCTGGTGCAGCTGGATATAGGCCGCCTGCATTTCCGTTGTGATCCAGGTGCCTTTTTCATGCTGGCGGGGGATGGTGGCGCAGGCTTCTATGACCTGGGCGAAACAGGTGTCAGCCCGGACGGTAAACCGTTGCCGGCGGACAGTACGTTGAAGGCGCCGAGGACAGTGAAATTCTTTGGGAAACAGGATGGTCCGGGGATCGGGAGACCACCAGAGGAGTGGATCACCGGGGGAATACCAGGGAAAGATGCCGCGGGCATAGGCCTGGAGCAGTCTTTCCGGACCTAAATCACCGCCGATGGCCAGCAGGCCGGTAGGTTCAGCCATCTCAGGCGGAGGAAATGTCAGGTTGTTATTGAGCTGATAAACCGGCACGATGATCTTTATTGCTACGAAACGTTATATTTATTTTCAACTTTCTGACTTGCATCGCCATGGACGGCCGGCGAGAATGAGCGAGAGCCATGCCGGAACATCCCCGGAGATTTATTTTAAGCATCCGGGAATGAAAAAGCCAGCCGGCTGCCGCTTATCTTTACCCGGACCCTGCCGCCGCCTTTTAACTTACCGAAAAGTATTTCTTCAGCCAGGGGATCTTTGATGGTGTCCTGGATCAGCCGATCAAGGGGGCGGGCGCCGAACTTCGGGTCGTAACCTTTTCCGGCCAGCCAGATTTTGGCTTTGTCGGTGATGGAGAATTCCACCTTTTTCATGGTAAGAAAATGGTCTAACCTGGTGAGAAATTTATCTACTACCCTGATCATGATATCCTGGTCCAACGGCTGAAAGAAGATTGTTTCATCCAGCCGGTTGCGAAACTCCGGGGCAAAAAGTTTTTCCAGCGCTTTCCTGCCTTTATCCGTTACATCTTGAGAAAGTTCTCCGAAGCCGATAGAATTGCCGGCCATTTCCCGAGCCCCGGCGTTGCTGGTCATGATCAGAATGGTATGGCGGAAATCAGCTTTTTGACCATTGTTATCAGTGAGGGTGGCGTAATCCATGATCTGCAGGAGAATATTGAAGATATCCGGGTGTGCTTTTTCAATTTCATCCAATAAAATAATGCTGTGGGGATGTTTGCGTACCTGCTCGGTCAGCTGGCCTCCCTGGTCAAAACCAACATAGCCCGGAGGGGCACCAATCAGCCGGGCTACCGCATGCTTTTCCATGTATTCGCTCATGTCAAAGCGGATAAATTTGACCCCCAGGAGGGCGGCCGTCTGGCGGCTGACTTCAGTTTTTCCAACTCCGGTAGGTCCGGTAAACAAAAAGCTGCCGAGCGGTCGATCCGGGTTGTTGAGGCCGGCCTGGGATCTTTTCAGCGCTTTGGATAAAGCTGAGATTGCCTGGTCCTGACCGAAAATAAGTCTTTTCAGGTTGTTCTCCAGGCTGACCAGGTTATTCGGTGATTTACTGTCTGCTTTTTGCACCGGAACCCTGGCAATCAGGGAAACAACCCGTTCAATATCCGTTGGGGTGATGCGTTTGCGTCGCTGACTTACCGGCAGGAGCTGAACCGCGGCTGCGGCCTCATCTATGACATCAATGGCCTTGTCAGGCAGGTAACGGTCATTCAGGTAGTGGCTGGTCAGTTCGGCCGCTGTCCGTAATGCTGCCTGGGTATAGGATATGTTATGGTGCTCTTCATAGCGTTGGCGCAAACCCTGAAGAATTTTAATGGTTTCATCGATGCTGGGTTCCGGCAGCTGGATTTTTTGAAAGCGCCGGGACAGTGCCCGGTCTTTGCTGAAATTCAGTTTATATTCTTCGTGAGTGGTTGCTCCGATGCAGCGAAAATTACCGTTGGCCAGAAAGGGCTTGAGAATATTTGAGGCATCCATGGAGCTGCCGCTGGTGGCTCCGGCACCGACAATGGTGTGAATTTCATCAATAAACAGGATAGCCTTCTTTTTCTGCTGTAATTCCCTGATCACCCCCTTGAGTCGTTCTTCAAACTGGCCCCGGAATTTGGTTCCTGCCAGCAGGGCCCCCAGGTCAAGGGTGAACATTTCAAAATCTTTCAGGATATCGGGAACATCGCCGCTAAAAAGCTGTAAAGCCAGGCCTTCAGCCATGGCAGTTTTCCCTACCCCTGGTTCTCCTACATAGATGGGGTTATTTTTCTGCCGTCGGCATAACACCTGCAGGGTGCGTTGCATTTCATCTTGGCGACCAATCAGCGGGTCAATGTGGCCATCTGCTGCCTGTTCCAGCAGGTTGAGGGTGAACTTTTCGAGAAAACTGTCTTCCTCCCGCTTTTTTTTCTTTTTCCTGTCACTGTCCGGATGGCTTTTCTTTTCCGGTAGAAGCTCTCCGTCTTTTTTGATTCCATGGGCCAGATAATTGATGACCACCAACCTGGTAATATCCTGCTGGCGAAGAAAATAGCAGGCATGGGAGTCTTCCTCTTCAAATATTGCCCCAAGCATATCCCCGATTCCCGCTTCCTCTTTTTCGGCGGCCTGAACATGGAGGATGGTACGTTGGATCAAGCGCTGAAAAGCCATGGTCTCAACCGGTGCTTGTGGTTTATCGGCCGGCAGGGATGTCATCCTGGTATTGAAATAGATTTCCAGCTGTCGCTTCAAAACTTCCGGATTGCCACCGCAATCCCTGATTATTTCAGTGCCGTAATCATTATGCAGCAGGGCGTAGAGCAGGTGTTCAACGCAGAGGTATTCATGGGCCCGGTTCTGGGCTTCGCGAAATGCCGCAAGAATGGTATATTCTAAATCTTTGCTGATCATATCAGTTAAGCCTTTTGCATGCTGCAGAGCAGCGGGAAGCCGTGGTTGCGGGCCAGTTTAGTGACCGTGGTGACCTTGGTTTCAGCAATGCTGCGGGGGTATTCACCGCAATTGCCGATTCCCTGGCGATGAACCGAGAGCATGATTCGGGTGGCCTCGGCCGGGCTTTTATGAAAGATATTTTCCAGAATATCAATAACAAAATCCATGGTGGTATAATCATCATTATGGAGCAAAACCAGATAGAGCGGTGGTTCGTGGAGTTGCTGCTGGTCTGTCGTTTGAAGCTGCTCGTCAAAATGGTGGTTTTGGCTGGTCATTATGCTATCCGGCAAGGTGCTTGCTTTTTTAAATGGAGGATGATTTCAACTATAACCAAGTTAAGCAATTAGCAGTTAGCTCTTAGCATTTAGCTGAGTAAAATTAAGGTTTTAGGTTAAT
>JAYEKE010000060.1 GCA_034660915.1 Pseudomonadota bacterium | reverse complement strand
GACCGTGGTTCCGCTGCGCTGCACCCCGGCAGGTGAGCCACAGCGTTAGCGGTCAAAAGGAGAACAGCCTGGGAAGAGGTCGAATGATTCAGGGAAAGGAAGCTTCCTGACCCCACATGCACAGCTGGAAGGAGCGCATATAAAAAAAATACAAGACCTGACACCACCAATAAAGGCGTTAAGTCAATAAGTCAAGAACGTCCCCTTAAACGGCACTTAAACGGCACTTAAACGGCAGATAAAATGATTGATAAGGAATTCTGGCAAAATAAAAAAGTTCTGGTTACCGGACACACCGGCTTCAAGGGGTCATGGCTGTCTCTCTGGCTCAATCTGTTGGGAGCCGAAGTTTTTGGTTATGCCCTGCCCCCTCGAACAGAAATAGATAATTTTGTTTTAACCAATCTGCAACAAAGAATAGACAACAACCTCGCTGATATCCGTGATTATCACCAGCTCCTCAATGTTTTCCAACAAAGCAAGCCTGAAATTGTTTTTCATCTGGCCGCCCAGCCGATTGTCAGAGAGTCGTATAGAAAACCCAAAGAAACCTTTGATATAAATCTTGGCGGCACGGTCAATCTGCTGGAATGTTGCCGTTTAACCGAATCCGTACAAGTTATTATCAATATCACCTCCGACAAATGTTATGAAAACAGAGAACAGTTCCAGGGCTACCGCGAAGAAGACCGACTTGGCGGCTTTGACCCCTACAGTTCTAGTAAAGCCGGTTCCGAAATCATAAGTACCGCCTACCGGCAATCCTTTTTCAACCCAAAATCAATCAAGCAGCACCGTAAATCGCTGGCCACCGCCCGAGCCGGCAATGTCATCGGCGGGGGCGACTGGCAAAGTGACCGCTTGCTGCCCGATTGTCTGGTTGCCCTGCACCAAAACCGGCCAATGGTCATCAGAAATCCCAACGCCACCAGGCCCTGGCAACACGTTCTTGAACCACTATCCGGCTATCTAGTGCTGGCAGAAAAAATGTTCTCCCAACCGGAAATATACCAGGGAGCCTGGAACTTTGGACCCAGTGATGAATCGGTTATAACGGTTGCCCAATTAGCTGATATAATTGTCACTATCTGGGATAGCGGCTCCTGGGAAAAAATACCGGATAAAAATGGTACAGCAAATGATGAACCCCACGAATCAACCCTCTTGAAACTGGATATCAGCAAGGCTAAAACGGTTCTGCACTGGACCCCGCGATGGGATATCGTAACCAGCCTGAAAAAAACTATCGACTGGTATAAAGAATTTTTCCGCGATCCCGGCAATATGTACGATTACGCGGTAAAACAAATCAGGGAATATCAAATCCCGGAAAATCAGGCAGCAGATGAGTAAGCCCAGTCGCTCAAATGAGATCCGTGAGCAAATCCTCACTTTAGTTAAAGAGTTTATGGCCGAACAGTCCGCGGAGAAAAATCGGCTTTTACCAGGAACAATATCGGTACCGGTTTCCGGCAAGGTGATCATAGCCGAAGATATACAGTTCGCCGTCGATGCCTGCCTCGACGGCTGGTTTACAAGCGGCCGTTTCGCCCGGACCTTCGAAGAAAACTTCGCCCGCTACATGGAGCAAAAGTTCTGCCTTTTAACTAATTCTGGATCTTCGGCAAATCTTCTGGCCATGAGCGCCCTGACCTCACCTCAGTTGGAAAATCGGAGAATAAAACCCGGCGATGAAGTAATCACAGTGGCAGCCGGTTTCCCAACCACCGTCAATCCAATTATTCAAAACAATCTGGTTCCAGTCTTTGTCGATGTTAATCTCGATGACTATGGAATTGACCCGTACCAACTTGAAATGGCACTCTCACCAAAGGTAAAAGCGATTATCCTGGCGCATACCCTGGGCAACCCCTTCAACCTCGACATGATTGAAAAATTTTGTCGAAAACATGGTTTATGGCTTATCGAAGACTGTTGTGATGCCGTGGGCTCAAAATATCGTGGAAAGATGGTCGGCACCTTCGGCGATCTTGCCACAACCAGCTTCTTCCCGGCCCATCATATCACTATGGGAGAAGGTGGAGCCGTCCTGACCAACAATCAGAAATTAAAAAAGATAGTTCAATCTTTGCGGGACTGGGGCAAAGATTGCTGGTGCAGCCCGGGACAGGACAATGCCTGCGGCAAGCGTTTCAATTGGCAATTGGGAACGCTGCCCGCTGGTTATGATCACAAATATATCTACAGTCACATCGGCTATAACCTGAAAATCACCGAAATGCAGGCCGCTTTAGGGGTAGCGCAACTGAAAAGAATTGATGAGTTCGCCACTATCCGCAAAAGAAACTTTGATTTCCTCTTCAAAGAACTTTCGCCTTTTAAAGAATTTCTCAGCCTGCCCGCAGCAACCCCAGGCACCGAGCCCTGCTGGTTTGGCTTTCCCATCCGGGTAAAAAATAATTCACCGGTCTCCCGCGAGCAACTGCTAAAAGTTTTGGACAGCCATAATATCGGCACCCGCAACCTTTTTGGCGGTAATCTTTTGCGACAACCGGCCTATTTGAACATTGAGAAAAGAATACCGGCTCCACTCACTAATACAAACAAAGTCATGAATTCAGTTTTCTGGCTCGGGATCTATCACGGCTTAAGCCTTGAGCAGCTCAAGGTTACATCTAAGGTCATAAAAGAACAGTTCAGCAAATGACTTTTTTATTGACTTTAAAAAAGGTCACCATTACATCTGTAAGAGAAGGGAGATTCGCGAATGTTCAACCAAAAACCCCTGATCATCTTTGAGCTGGCAAACAACCACATGGGCAGTATTGAGCATGCCCTTAAAACCATTGACGCGTTTGCCGGGTTTGTCGACCTCTATCCTTTCAGATTTGCCTTCAAATTCCAGTTTCGCGACCTTAAAACCTTCATCCACCCCGACTTTCAACAGCGGCTGGATATCAAGTATGTAAAAAGATTCAGCGAAACCGCCTTGAAGAAAGATCAGTTCGCCAAGCTGATAAAACGGGTCAAAAATGCCGGGATGACGGCAATAACCACGCCATTTGATGAGCCCTCGGTCGATCTGGCACTTGAACTTGAAGTTGAGATCATCAAGATCGCGAGCTGCGCTTTAACCGACTGGCCGCTGCTGGAAAAAATCGTCACCACCGACAAACCTTTAATCGCCTCGACCGCGGGCTCAAGTTTCGCTGATATTGATCGGGTCGTAAGCTTTTTCCAGCACCGGAAAAAACAATTCGCGATATTACACTGCGTCGGCGAATACCCGACCGTGGCGGAAAACCTGCAAATAAACCAGATCGGCCTGCTTAATCAACGCTACCCGGATATTCCGGTAGGTTTCAGCACCCATGAAGAACCGGACAACTACGATTCGGTCATGGTCGCCATTGGCAAAGGGGCGATAATCTTCGAAAAACACATCTCGGTGGTAACCGACAAATTCCCGCGCAACGCCTACTCCGCAACCCCCAAAGATATGGAAAAATGGCTCGATAACGCGGCCCGGGCCTTTGCCATGCTGGGGACGGATAACGGGCGTCATCCGATCACGGATAAAGAAAAAGCTGCTCTGCGGCAATTCAAACGCGGAGTTTTCGCCCGCTGCGACCTGCCCGCGGGACACAAACTTAAAACAGAAGATATCTTCTTCGCCTTTCCGAACGAGAAAAATCAGCTTGTTGCCAACGATATCTCAAAATACACAATCCATAAACTCAAAACCAAAATCAAGGCCAATGCTCCGATAAATTACGAAAATATCGAAGGCAACGACTATCAGGCCAAAACCTATGCCATTGTCCTGCAGGCCAGGAAACTTTTCAAGGAGGCTGGAGTCGTCTATTCCGGCGGCGCCGAGCTGGAGATCTCACACCACTACGGGATTGACAATTTCCATAAAACCGGCGCGACGATGATCACCATAATCAACCGTGATTACTGCAAAAAGCTGATCGCTCTTCTACCGGGTCAAATCCATCCGGAACAGTTTCACAAAAAAAAGGAGGAAACCTTTCTTCTCCTCCACGGTGATTTAAATCTCTATCTCAACGATATCCCGAAAAAGATGAAACCGGGCGAGACCGTGATCGTCGAACCCGGGGTCAAGCATCGTTTGACAACCGAAACCGGCTGCGTCATCGAGGAAATATCCTCGACCCATTACCGGGACGACTCCTTCTACAGCGACCCTGAAATCATGGCGAACAAGGAACGGAAAACCATCGTAAAGTACTGGCTTGACTGATGCTTATCATCTCTGGGACATTGACGATGTTTTTATCGACGATAATACAGGAGGGTAACTATTCAGCACATCTTTATGAAGCGCACTGCTCCAAGCAAAACCGGGACTGTCCCCGAGCTTTTTCTTACAGTTCTAAGTATCCAAGATAAAGTATCAAAATATTTAAAATCTCTTGTTCTTACATTGTAAGTGTGGATAAGCT
>JAYEKE010000059.1:1565-4462 GCA_034660915.1 Pseudomonadota bacterium | reverse complement strand
GTCTTGATCCCCAGTTCCAGGTCGCCCAGACTGACCACTTCTTTTTCAATCAAATGGGTTGAGATGGCAAATATCGCCCCCAGCAGACGATCCTTCACCTGGCTCCCGGCGGCCTCGTCAGCCAGCACCTCACCATTTTCAATATCCCACAGTTCGCCGGCTTCAAACTTAGTTTTCAACGATTCGGGAACTGCAGTATAACCGATATCAGAATCGCCCAGGTATTCGACCATGGAATTCCCGGCATGGTAGCAGGTTCCCAGACCGGCAGCATTCTGCACCCACATGATGCCGAACTTCACCCCCAGGGCTTCCTGGGACAATTTCTCCAGGGTGATGGCATTGTATTGATCGCCATAGAAGGAATCAAGAACCAGATACGAGGCAATGAAGACCGGGTTGATGGCAAAACCAGGAAAATCTCTTACCGTAATCGGCACTTTACGGTTCTGGCGGGCGAACTCCATCAGGGCTTCATAGGTATCATCGCTGGTCTGCCGCTGGCGAATAACTTCCACCAGGCGGTTAACATTTGCCGGGAAAAAGTAGTGCAGGCCGGCGGTTCTTTCGGGATTTTCCACCTTTTCCATCAGCTTTTCAATCAGAAAGGTCGAGGTATTGCTGACCAGGATGGTATCCGGCGGACAGGCAGCCGACAGTTCGGCAAACACCTGGATCTTGAGATCCATTTTCTCGATTGCCGCCTCGATGACCAGATCACAAACCGCCAGATCCTCATAACGGCTGGTGCCGGTAATCTTCGCCGCCAGCTCATCCATCTGTTCCTGGGTCATTTTCCCCTTGGCAACCCGCTTGCTTAAAGGCTTGATGATCCCTTTTTCATACATGGACTTGACCAGATCATCATTAAGCTCCTTGAATACCACCCGGTAGCCGGACATGGCCGCGTTCAAGCCAATCAAGGCCCCCATTACTCCGAATCCCACAACTCCAACAGTCTTAACTTCTTTCATTGTTTCCTCCCTGACAAAATTTTTTCATCGCATAGCATACGATGATTTAAGATAGCAAGCTGATAATGTCAAAAACAGTTTTTTATAATTTCCTTTGATTTCAGTCAATGGTATGCTAATTTAATGCCATAATTAACCGAACACAGCAAGGACATTCAACCGATCCAAAAGAGGAGGAAAAATCATGGCCGGAGGAGGAGTAAACAAAGTCATCCTGGTGGGCCGTCTCGGCGCTGACCCGGAAATGAAATACGGCAGCAGCGGCAACCCGTTCACCACTTTTAATCTCGCCACCAGCGAAACCTGGACCAAAGACGGGCAGAAAACGGAAAGAACCGAATGGCACCGGATTATCACTTTCGGCAAACTGGCGGAAATCTGCGCCCAGTATCTCAACAAGGGAAAGCAGGTATATATCGAAGGTAAAATCCAGACCCGCAGCTGGGAAGATAAGGAAGGCATCAAGCGCTGGTCCACCGAAATTCTCTGTCAGAACATGCAGATGCTGGGCGGCGCCGGGGACGCGGCGGCCGGCGGTGGCAATACCAGCGAAAGATCCTCATCATACGGTGGCGGTGGCAGTGCCGGCAGCATGAACCAACAGCAGGGACCGCCGGTCAACGAGGACGATATCCCATTTTAGCTATTGGCTGTTAGCCGTTAGTACCTTACTCCTGAAAGTCTGTCACTTTTTTCAGTACTCCCCTGAGGGGTGAAAAAAACAAGAAATTGCTAAGTGCTTCACGGGTTCTTTGCCGTCAGGCAAAGGTTCCGATGAAGAAACTTATGCAAGGCTCGGGAACACATTCAGGATGTTCGGACTTGGCTCATAGCGGTATTGGCCGCCGAACGAATCACACGATGTGATTCGCGGCGGACGCCTCGGAAGCCGGCCATGGACGGCCGGCGAGAATGAGCGAGAACCATGCCGGAACATCCTGATACCTTAATTTGGGTTGCGGGCATAGCCCGCTTTAGCTTTTGTCTTTGTCCTTGAACCTTAGACCTTACACCTTATACCTTAAACCTTAAACCTTGAACCGGTGTTCTCATGATTAAATCACTCAGCTGGGGGAAAATATCCCCCATTTCCATCCGGGACATTGAAAGCGACCGGGCCTTCAGCCGTACCCGGCAGTTCATTGCCGCCATCGGCCTGGATCGTCGGGGAAAGCTTTTCGATGTCTACCTTTGTGCCGACCAGCGCAACGGGGCGGTCAGAAACGTCCTGAACCAGCTGGGCAATGTCCGGGTTTTTTCCAATGCCGGCAACGTGGTCTACGCCCCCAGCCGCCGACCCAGCGTCATCATCGCCCACGGACAACACTGCGGTGCCGTTGACTACGTCGCCCAGACCAGGCAGGAATCAGTCCATGAACTGCCGGCCATTGTGGATCGGGTCGATGATGAGGTTATTGCCAATGCCTTCCACCAGCTGGAAAAGATCCCCCGGGAATTTCGCGCCGGAATCATCTATTTCAACCATGAAAACGGCACCGTTTCTCACTTCATTGAAGATGAGCACGGCAAACTGTTCCGCCATTTCGCCGTCTGCGAGTTTATTTTCCATGAGCTGGAAGAATCATTGAAGCAGCGATTTTCAAAAGCCCAGCTGGTAGCCTACACCAGGGAACAGAATCCTGACTTTACCCTGCTGTGCAACCCCGAGATCCGACCCCACGGCTTCAACTATTTTGAAGTCAACCTGCAAAAAGAAGGCCGGTTTGACGGAATTATCCGGGACTCGCTGATTTACGCCATCTCCCATGCCCTCACCGGACCCGAAGGGGGATTTTCAGCCACCAAGGCGGTGATCATGGCCTTCTACCAGGACGTGGGCATCCCCGCGGAACTGTACCGTGATTTTTTCGAGCCGGACCGGAAATATCTGGAAGAATATATGGAGCGCGGAGGGAGTATCTA
>JAYEKE010000059.1:0-1465 GCA_034660915.1 Pseudomonadota bacterium | reverse complement strand
AAGGTTAAAGGTTAAAGGTTGAAGGTTAAAAGATTTCGTAAAAAACCGTCAAAGCGATGAAACAGTAAAAGTTTTACAAAAGCATCAACCCTTGATGTCGATGACGGTCCCCAAAATCTCGTCGGCGGTTTTCAAAGCCTTCAGATTGGCTTCAATGCTGTGCTTGTCGATCATCAAGTTGACCATTTCTTTGGCCAGATCAACGTTGGACATTTCGACCATTTCCAGGCCATCTTCGGTTTCTTCCGCCCGCACCGAACCTGGTGACAGATCGACACTGACATTGGCCTGTACCGTTCCCGGCTTCGGCCCTTCGCCGAAATCTACCCGCTCGGCCTTGTAGCCATCGGTATTCAGGTTGGCAATGTTGCGGCCGGTGCGATTGAACCGCTCGGCCACCGCCTGGATAGCGTTCATTGACGCCGCAATTCCCTGGACCATGATCTTTCACCTCCTGCATTATGCCTGGGAAACCCGGCAGGCATTCCAAAGCGAGACTAATCCTGCTGGCTCTGCAATTCCACCAGTTTGTCCCGCACCTGCTCCACGTGCCCTTTGACTTTGACTTTCGGCCAGATAAAGGCGACATTTCCCCGGGGATCTATGAGATACGTACTTCGAACTACCCCATAATACTCCCGGCCGGCCATTTTCTTCAGCTGCCAGACCCCGTATTGGGTCAAAACTGTATGTTCCGGATCACTGAGCAGGGTTATCCCCAGCTCTTTTTTGGCAATAAAGTTGCGATGGCTTTTGGTGGAATCAGGACTGGCACCGATGACCACCGCGTTCATTTTTTTAAATTCGTCTACCAGACCGGTAAACCCCTGGGCTTCTTTGGCTCAGCCCGAGGTATTATCCTTGGGATAGAAGAAGAGAATCACCCATTTCCCCTGAAAATCCGCCAGGCTGACAGCCGCGTCATCCTGATCCGGCAGGCTGAAAACTGGAGCCTTATCACCTGGTTGCAACATCGACAGAATCTTCATTAAATCACCCTGCAACATCTATCCCCCTGATATTACAGTTATTATTCAAAAACGTCAGGGGGCTACCTATTCTTATCGGCAAAAATTTAATTTTATTGAGTACTATTTTATACAATTGAACTTCTGATTTGTGTTACAAAAACAAATCAGAGGTCTGTTATGTCACCACGAAGCACACGAAGGACACGAAGAAAAGCATTTTTTTAATCCTTCGTGCTCTTCGTGTGCTTCGTGGTATCTGCTGTCTTGCTCCAGAGGAACAACAAAATTATCAGACAAAAGCTGCGTAATGAGAACTATAAGATCCGGCCTTTTTCGGCAAAATTTCCTCTTGACAAACCCCTGGCCTTCGGCTAATAACGGGGCAAGTTTTCTGGCTTTATCCTCATGTTTGCCGAGGTAGCTCAGTCGGTAGAGCAGGGGACTGAAAATCCCCGTGTCGGCAGTTCGATTCTGTCCCTCGGCACCACTTAATG
>JAYEKE010000058.1 GCA_034660915.1 Pseudomonadota bacterium | reverse complement strand
GAATGAATGGGCATTGGCAGTCAAGCCGGGCATCAGCACCAGGGTCATTCCCTCGCCCGGATGATCCAGATAATGCAGTCGAATGCCGTTGGTCGAAACGAATTGATCCATTTTCTTCCTCCTGGATATTTTGGAGTCGTGGTTAAATTACACCATAAATTCCACAAGCTTACTTGCCGGATCGTAATGCTAAGACAAAAAATGGAGTATTCTTATCAGTCTCATTGAAAACCGGAGTCTATCCCCGGTTTTATTGACGATGGTTACGACCAGGTGGAGATTAGTAAAACACAAAACCTTATTGACTATGGTTATCATTTAAATTTACCGACCCCAAATTTTACAATTTTCCTCTTGCCGTCCTTTGTTTCTATTATGTGCCCACCAACATTATCACCCAGCATGTCAGGATGCAGGTTGTTCTTGACATAGTTTAAGTAACCATAAGCTCCGAAAGGACCACCAGTCATTTTTTTTACCGAAATGATAATTCTTAACATAACTTTACATATCAAAGATTCCGGTTCTTTTTCTTCTTTAAGACTATCATAAACCCTCATGGTCAAAGAAAAAAAATCATCGGGATCGACCATTTTCCCCTTGATTTTATGGAAATAAAGATCACTAAGAGTCCCTTTTATTTTTTGATCAGTAAGATTAAACAGATCCTTTGAGTAGCATTCGGCAAAAAATGATTCGAACGCATATGCAACTCGTTTTGCATCAGGTTCTTTGAAAATGTCGTCAGTCTCAGAATGAGGTATCTTTTTCAATTCCGTACTGAGCTCTTTTTCTTTCCTGATTTTTTGTTGATATACTTCATTGTCAAGATAACGACACTCCTGATCACACGAAATATTTTTCAGACGATTTTCCCCACAACATTGGGAGCAAATCAATTTATCTAAACTGCTACAATATCGCTTTGCGACCCTTTTCCCACAATATCCACATTTAGGCTTTGCCATGAAATACCACCACCCATATTTAAACGATTAAGTTGAGGCAACTACTCAAGTGCCCACCATAAATCTAAAGTAAATAGCGTCGAACGCCGCTTCGCTCCTCATTACCGGGAAGAGTAAAACCGGGGTCTGACCCCGGTTTTGAACACTACCCACAATTTCACCGCCTAAATCTCGGTCAATTCATAGGCACGAGAGTATGATATCAAAGCTCCCGTTTCGGTTTCCCGCCATATTTTTTCACGGTGGGCGGCGTCATAGACTATCTGCTCTTCAGGAAACTTCGTAATAACTTGATCCAATACCCGCAGCTCTTCATCGGTTAAAGGTTCTGCCTTGTTTTCATCTGATTCCTTTATAAGATCAATCAAATCCCTGTAGTTATTAAGCTGAGGGCCATAGGTAATGGCGGCATATGACGCCCCGGTCAAGCCGCGGCCCAATTGCCGGAAACAGACAAAATCCGCGTACCAGAGATATTTAGCCAGAAATAAAAGCTTATCGCCTTTCTTTAACAACTTTTTTCTTGATAATGCCTCAAGATACCTGGTCACTAATTTGATGCGCGGCAAGGATATTTCACGATTCCCGGAAAAATTATTCGTCTGAGCACTCCCCTGAAGATGCACACGCAGGGCATTATCCATGGATGCACTCTGAACCGTACCGGTTTCCCAGCGTTTAAGGCTAGCAATCCCAATATTCATAATCTCAGCAAGTTGCTGCTGAGTCAAATGACGTGATTTTCGGAGCTCTTTAATCTCATTACTGGTTAAAAAACCTTGTTTGACACGATAAGCGTCAGCAATAGACAGCTGCAATGCACCTGCCGATTGCGGCGTCCCGGCTTCCAAACCACATTCAGGACACAGGTAAACATCAGCCTCAACGACTATATCAACCCCTTTAAAAATCATCTCTTTTTTAACGGTCTTCAGCTCCATAGGCCCGTGGCCCTTGGGGCAAGACAAAGTTTTCATGATTCCTCCTTCATCGGCCGGTCCGAGTGCAGTGATACCAGCCAAAACATCTCTTCCGCCAAAGCAAACTTGAAATAAATCCGGCATTTAAACCGGCTGCTTTCGACGGAAAACGCGAAAAGTTCCAGGTCCCGAATATCCTTTTCATATGATTTTTGTGGAGGTCTCGATCCGGTGTAATGCGCCGGATTAGTTTCATCAAGCAGTTCAACAAGAACTGCTTCCAGTTCTATCTCTATACTGTAATCCAGATCCATGGCATCGGCTGCCAGCGACAATTGATTAAGCAGTGCAACCCGCCCTTTTCTGATTGCCTGGCCGGCCGCATACAATTTGCGAGTCAATTCCTTATGCGATGGTCTATTCATAATAGTATAGTATCAATTGATACCTTGTCAAGAAATAATTGATTTATTGATAGGGCCTTGTTATCAAAAATCTGTAGATTGGGGATTCCCGGTCGGCTGGAAGTCGCGGTGATTATCGTGGCTTTTTGCTTTTCAAGGAACCATTTCCGGCTTCAGCCAACTCAAGTCCAATTGTTGTCGCAGTAATTTTTCCTTCCAGTGGTCAGAACCAGATGTCTCCATTTTCTCCAAATCAAACCATATGGCATCTTCAACGTTCCAACTCATTCAATAACCTTCCAATACCCACCCCTAGCCGAACCAATACGACGAAGGCGATCCTGTTTTTTAAGTTTGTCAATTTGCTTGAGAATTGCCCGTTTAGAAATACACAAAGCCTCACCCAGCGCTTCAGTGGTAATCGTTGCATCCATCCGGATCAGCTCAATAATCCGCTCTTCAGTTTTCGGTGAACTTTTTAGTGAACTTTTTAGTGAACTTTCGGGTGAAATAAGTGCCTCCATCGAATCCCCGCCCTTTTTTCGGTGAACCGTCACAGTGAACATACATCCGTCCCGGTCATCGAGAAAGTCTATCTGCGGATATAACTCAAGCGCACGCTTAATACCTGAACCCAACCCGTGATAAGGCAACATCCCTTTGGCAACATAGGAGACCAGGATAGGATTACGGATATTGGAGTTTCCTGTCCTGATCTTCTCTACTGTCAGATTGTTGGGCAGATGGCCGGGACTGATGATTTCAATACGATTGTCGAAGATAAAAAGACGGATTGGGGCACTGACCAGATAGTCGCGATGCACCAAGGCATTAACCAACAGTTCCTCAAAAACTGCCTCCGGGATTTCCGGAACACCGGGTGCATTTACCCCACGACCGGCCTGAACCTTATGCAGATTACGCATGACAAAAGCCATGGAGTCATCAAATAATTTGGACAAAGGACCAGAAAAATCCTCGGTATCCACATAGTCGCTGACATGAATCTCGTTGCCAGGATAACGAATCGCTTTGACCACAAATTGCGGTTTTATCCACTCAGGACGTTCGGTAAACAATAGCACCCCAGCCAGGTTCATCTTCCCGTCATCGGTTGCCAGATTCATGTTCTGCAACAGCCGGGTCAACTCGAGGAAAGAATCCGGATAATCCTCTTTATACACATCCCGCAAAAAGTCGCGAAAGCGCAACTTATCCAACTTATCGATTCCTGCTTTGGTAGGCAGCTCGTCGGCATGGAACTGATCTGAAATCTGAAACAGTCGACGCAATTCTTCCTTTGAGTTCACCCGCCGTTTGTCCGCGCCAGTCTTCAGCCAAATGATGCCATTCTTATCAAAATAAGGTTTGTCTATCCCCTTAGGTACGGTCAACACGATGACAATGCGGCCATTTTCCAATGCAACATTCTCGGTTTGAACCGTCAGAGGGCTGCGCACCTGCTGACTGGCAGCATTACTGATCAGTTGATTGATTCGGGAAACATCCTCTTTTGATAAACCATGCATAGAACCGTCATCCGCTACGCCGATATAAACACTACCACCATTAGAATTGGCGAAAGCTGCCATTTCTGACGCTAGCGATTCACCATTACGGACATCAACCTTAAACTGGCGGGTACTGTCTTCCCCAAGAGATATATGGAAGAAAAGATCAGATTTTTTCATGGGGTCCCCCCGGTTTGGTATTACACATAGTTTCGCTAACGACATCATCGGACAAAAGAGAATCATTAGCACTTCAATCTCATTACCGGTTAATAAGTGCCCTGCTTGGTACGATAAAAATCGGCTGCCGACAATAGCTGATCAGGTAGCGCGACCCACCTCTCCAATTTCTCAATTTAGGATGGTGGGTTCCTTAAAAGCACCATTTTTGCCCGCGGAATGGCTTTCTCAGACCATTTCGGCCTTGATTTAAAGCATATTAATTGTCATTTCAAGAAGTTCCTTCTGAAATGCTCGAACAAACAACTGGCAACTATTCTCAGTCACATTGCAAAACCGGGGTCTGTCCCCGGTTTTGTACCCGGTTTTGTACTTGCCAGATCGTAATACTAAGACAAAAAATAGAGGGATTTTACAATCTCATTGAAAACCGGGGTCTGTTCCAGGTTTTTGGAAAAACAGGGTTTATCCTCGGTTTTTCGGTTTTCACTGGCCTTCGCTATTGACAGAAGGAGCAAAATGTGAAATATGTGAATTGTTCTCTACC
>JAYEKE010000057.1 GCA_034660915.1 Pseudomonadota bacterium | reverse complement strand
CGGAATCCTCCTGTGTTAGGGTAGCCCCCTGTGTCAGAATAGATGTCGTGTGCTATAATAAATTCTTTAATTGAAAAGATGGGGGTGATTAAGGGGTTAAAACCATGCGATATCCAAAAGAAAGAGAAGAGGCTATACTGAAAAAGATGATGCCGCCAGACGATTTGAAGGCATTAACGCAGCAGATGATTTTCTAGATAGTGAACAGGGTTTGGACATGCTCGATAGTATCTGCATGATGCTCATTGCCGTTGGCGTTGGCAAAAACTTTAAGGCCATTGATAAAATAACAGACTGTAAATTTCTGGAGCAATATCCGGGAATCAACTGGAAAGGTGTTAAGGGTGTTCGAGATGTGATCTCGCATCAATATTTTAATATTTTAATATTGATGCTGAGGAAATTTTTTATATTTGCAATAATGATCTGGAGTTACTACGAACTACGGTGGATGAAATGATTCGAGATTCGTGAAAATTCGTCTAAATTAGTGGATTGAACAGACCGTTAAAGCAATAAAGCAACAACGTTCCCTTAATGCTTCCTAAATAGCTATTCTTAAGGAGATATTACTATGGCACACATCCAAACGACAGTTTTCAAAAGCAACCGAAGCCAGGCAGTTCGTTTACCTAAAGCGGTTGCATTTCCTGAATTTATAAAAAATGTTGAGATTACGTCGATCGGTAACAAACGAGTGATTACACCGGTTGGTCAATCCTGGGATGAGTGGTTTGATGCACCAGGCGTTTCCCGCGATTTTATGGAGGATCGGCAACAACCTGAAGATCAAATCAGGGAGCCCTTGTAATGTTGAAGTATATGCTGGATACAAATATTGTAATTTATACTATGAAAAATCGACCCACTAAGGTGAGAGAAGTCTTCAATCGGCATCAAGGACGAATGTGTATTTCTACCATAACCTTGGGGGAGATGGTGTTTGGAGCTGAACATTCCCAGCAGGTGGAACGTAATCTGACGGATATTGAGGCAATGGTTGCCAGGCTTGAAGTATTGCCATTTAATAATAATGCAGCATATCATTTTGGGCGGATACGGGCTGAATTGTATAGTATCGGCAGACCCATAGGGCCTTATGATATGATGATTGCCGGTCATGCCAGAGCTGAAGGCTTAATCCTGGTAACAAATAATGTAAATGAATTTAAATTGGTACCAGGGCTTATTCTTGAAAACTGGATCAATTAAGGGGAACAATTAGGGACACTCCTAATGTCAGGAGACGATTGCCTGATTTAAATACCTTCAGGAAAACAATTACGGTGCCGGCAATCCATTAAGCCGGGAAGTTGTTGATTTACGGTCTGCTGAGCGCTATTAATGATGATTTATGTAGATACAAGTGTGCTGGTGGGGTACTACTGTCCGGAGGCCTTAAGTTCACAGGCGGAGGAGTTGTCGCGAGAGCAGATAAAGCCGGGTTTGAGCAGCCTGACTGAAGTGGAATTTGCTTCAGCTGTGGCAAAAAAGGTGCGTCAACGAGAGTTGAGCCGCATAGATGGCAATCGAATTTTGGCAAAGTTTGTCTCCCATGTGAAGGCAGAGCTTTTTCAAATGATTCCAGTGGAAGATCATCATTGGCAACTCGCCCGTGGCTGGATCGGCCTTTTTGCAACCGCCCTGAGAACGCTTGATGCGCTTCACTTGGCAATAGCATCTGATAAAGAGCTTCCACTGGTTACGTCGGATAAAACTTTTTTCAGGCCGCTGAAGAGTTAGATGTTGATGCCATTTTGCTGGGCGTATAGGGGGCAGGGCTTTACTGCTGAAAGCAATGTCCTGCCGGTCAAAAAAAGTCTGCTGGCCAGCCTGAAGCAAAGTGCTCTGGACATCACCGCCGAAGATGTCACCAACAAAGGCCGTATCGATTTGACCGTGAAAATGGATAAAGTTATCTATATTATCGAATTTAAAGTTGATGGTGAAAATAACGAACCCTTGAGCGCTGGATCAAGCAACTGCGCGACGAAAAAAAGGTTGTTTTTAAAGGTGCACCGAAAACCGGTGGTTATTACGAAGTTATTCAAGAGAAATGAACCTTATGCGACTGACTCAAAGAGAAACAGACTTGCGCAACAACCTCGACCACGACTATCCAGAGAGCTTCGAACAGACCGTCCTGAGCCTTAACACCCTTTACGAGCAATGGCACCGAATGGAACATATGTATTTACAAGCACGGGAGTATTACCAGTCAAGAAATCGACCCCGAAATCGAGGAAGATAACATTTTGGGTCAAACATACGGAAAAAGGTTATCGAATCCCCGGATCCCTCGATAAAACCAGCGAAACCGTGGTCTGTCCCCAATTTCCGAAGATGTTTTATTCGAAGATTCCGGGGAAGAGTTTCGCGTCACCCTCTACTGGCCGAATTAAACAGCAACAACACCACTTAAACAACTGATTCAAGAGAGATAATGCGCCTGTGCTTGAAGAAGCCTGCACACAACTAACAACCTGGACCGAATCACATATAGTGACAAAATAGATTCTTAAACTGACATGCTCACAATCGACCAACTTTTGAAAACCGGAGAATCTCAAACCGTCGAATTCAAAGCCTCTTTTGGGCGCGAGACGGTTGAATCTCTGGTTGCATTCACCAATACACAGGGTGGAACTGTGCTAATTGGTGTCGCTGACGATGGTTCTGTTCTCGGGACAACGATCGGCAAAGAGACCCTGACCGATTGGCTCGGACAAATCAAATCCGGCACAAGCCCGTCAATTATCCCGAATATCGACGCAGTTCAAGTTGACAATAAATGGATTGTCGCAATCCATATCAATGAATATCCGGTTAAACCCGTCAATACGAAGGGACGCTACTTTAAAAGAGTCGCCAATTCCAACCACCAACTTGGTTTGAGCGAGATTACCGACCTCTATCTTCAATCACTACAGGCCTCTTGGGATGCACATGAAGCTTATGGTGAATCACTGGATGCATTATCTGTCAACAAAATTGAAAAATTCATCGCCATAGTCAACGAATCCGGCCGTTTCACTCTGGATCATTCTCCCCTTCTGGCATTGCAAAAACTGAAATATGTTATAAACGACAAGCCGACCTGGGCATCTACCCTTTTATTTGCAACGGAGCCGCCCCGACACCATATCCATATCGGTCGTTTTAAAACCCCCAGCATGATTATTGATGATCGCCAGATTACCGACACCCTGTTTGAGGCGGTTGAACAGGCGATGAAATTTATTGTCTCACATATCAGTGTGGCCTTCTCTTTTGACGGTGGCCTGCAACGCAAAGAACGTTTTGCCTATCCCCTGCCGGCCCTGCGTGAAGTCCTGCTGAATGCGGTTGTCCATCGTGATTACGGAAACTCATCAGATATCCAGATCAAAATTTTCGACGACAAAATTACAATCTTCAGCCCCGGCACACTTTACGGCGGCATAACCATAGAAGATTTAAAAACCGACACGTACCAATCCACTACCCGTAATAAATTAATCGCAGAAGCATTTTACCTGACAAATAATATCGAAAAATATGGTAGTGGCTATATTCGTATTCGTGAAGAACTGAAAGTTTACCCTGAACTTACTTTCAGTGTCGAAGAAACCAGCGGCGGCATTTTGGTCAGCTTTTGCCGGAGTGGCGGAGTAAATGAGGGAGTAAATGAGGGAGTAAATGAGGGAGTAAATGAGGGAGTAAATGAGGGAGTAAATGAACTTTATCTCTGCATCAAAGAGACTCCGGGCGTTAGAATTCCAGAACTCTCGCAAAAACTTCACGTTCCCGTCAAGACCCTTGAGCGCTGGATCAAGCAACTGCGCGACGAAAAAAAGGTTATTTTTAAAGGTGCGCCTAAAACCGGTGGTTATTACGAAGTTATTCAAGAGAAATGACCCTTATGCGACTGACTCAAAGAGAAACAGACTTGAGCAGCAGGAAGTGCTGCCGTCGGTTCAGGACTGGCAATTTTTTCGTAACTTGCGCAACAGCTTAGCCCATGACTATCCGGAAAGCATCGAACAGACCGTCCTGAGCCTTAACACCCTTTACGAGCAATGGCACCGAATGGAACATATGTATTTACAAGCACGAAAGGGTAAGTTAAGGGGTCGGGCCACATTAACCAATTAAAATAACGTAGGAATTAGGTGAAGTATATATCGAAATCAGGTTAATAATACACTTTTTACGGTCAAAAAAGGCATTATAGGTATGGCCAGAGCAAAAAGACACTACATTCCAGGTCAAATATGGCACATCACGCACAGATGTCACAAAAGAGAATTTCTGTTTAAATTTGCAAAGGATAGGCAGCGATGGCTCCAATGGCTTTACCAGGCTAGGAAACGGTATGGCTTGACGATTTTGAATTACATTGTCACCTCAAATCATGTCCATTTATTGGTGATGGATGACCGTGATTGAGACACGATACCAAGATCCATTCAACTTGTTGCCGGCCGAACCGGACAGGAATATAACCAAAGGAAAAATAGACAGGGGGCATTCTGGGAAGATCGTTACCATGCGACTGCAGTGGAAGACGGAGAGCATTTCCTGCGCTGC
>JAYEKE010000056.1 GCA_034660915.1 Pseudomonadota bacterium | reverse complement strand
CGGAATCTACTTAAGATACGGCCCTGATGAGATAATATATAACCAGAACTACGGTTCCCAGCACCACTGATACCGCGTAACTCTGAACATATCCTGACTGGATGTAGCGGACGACCCCGCTGAACCAACCGATAATCCGGGCCACCCCATTGACAATCCCATCGATGATCGCCACATCAACCCCTTTCCACAACAAAATGCTGAAACCATGGAGAGGTTTGATAACCGTCAATTCATACAATTCATCTACATACCACTTGTTAAGCAAAAGGCGATAGAGAAAAGGGTAACTGTTGGCCAGCTTCTCCGGAATCTCACGTTTCTTTATATACATGGTATAGGCCAGAAAAATCCCCAGCAGGGCAATGGTTACCGATATCCCCATCAACAGGTATTCGGCAAACAGGGAACCATGCTCGGCCACATGATGTCCGGCTCCATGGACTGCTTCCGCTGCCGCATGGGCTCCATGAGCAACGCTAGCAACGGCTTTTTGCAGCAGTTTATCCGGCCCTAGTCCCATAACCGGATCGAGAAAATTATGAATACGATTGCTGCCCCCCAAAGCATGAGGCACCCCAAGATAACCACCCACGGCTGCCAGGAAAGCCAGAACCATCAACGGAACCGTCATAGTCTTGGGACATTCCTGCATATGTTCTCCCGCCCCGTCAGGGACCCGGCTTTCATTGAAAAAGGTCATAAAAACCAGCCGGAACATATAAAACGCGGTCATGCCGGCAGCAATGGCACCAATCAGCCAGAGGAGGAAATGGCCATGGGGACTGCTGTAGGCCTTCCAGAGAATTTCATCCTTACTGAAAAAGCCTGATAAACCTGGAATCCCGGCAATCGCCAGGGTACCAACCAAAAATGTCACATAAGTAATGGGAGTTTTATCTTTCAACCCACCCATATTGCGCATATCCTGGGCATCTGCATGGGAATGAACTTTATGCAGGCCTTGATGCATGGAATGGATCACGGCGCCGGAACCAAGAAAGAGCAGGGCCTTAAAAAAGGCATGGGTCAAAACATGGAACATACCGGCGGCATAGGCTCCAACCCCTAAACCCAGAAACATATAACCCAACTGACTGACGGTTGAATAGGCCAGCACTTTTTTAATGTCATTTTGCACCAATCCTATGGAAGCAGCAAAAAGTGCGGTCAAGGCGCCAAAAATTGCCACTACGCCCATGGAAAAAGGTGACATGGAATAAAGAATGTTAGAACGGGCAACCATATATACCCCGGAGGTAACCATGGTTGCCGCATGAATCAAAGCACTGACCGGCGTAGGGCCGGCCATGGCATCCGGCAGCCAGACATAAAGCGGTATCTGGGCTGATTTGGCCGTACAACCAACAAACAGGAGCAGGCATATGGCCGTCGCTGCCTGGGGTGACAAAAGATGAGCATGGGTAAAGACCTCTGAAAACTGCAGGGTCCAGATGCCATGTTTCCCCAGGCTGGTATAAAGCAGAAGCAAACCAAGGATAAAACCAAAATCACCAATTCGGTTGGTAATAAAAGCTTTTTTACCGGCGACGGCATTGGCTTCTTCGGAAAACCAGAAACCGATCAATAGGTAAGAACAAAGACCAACTCCTTCCCAACCGAGGAAAAGCAACAGGTAATTGTTGGCCAGCACCAGGTTGATCATCGCAAACATGAACAGGTTCATGTAGGTAAAAAACCGGTATTCACGACCTTCTTCCGTCGACATATAGCCAATGGAGTAAACATGAATCAGAAATCCGACCCCGGTGACAAACAGGCACATCATCATGGATAAAGGATCTATCTGATAGGCCACATAGGTATGTAATACCCCGCCACTGATCCATTCAAACCAGGTAAACTCATAAAGTCGCTGATCGGCAGGCAGACCCAGCATCTGGAAAAAAAGAATACAGGTAACAATAAAGGAGAGCGCCACCGCACCGCAGGCCACCCAATGAATAATGCTCTTGTTGATTTTTTCAAACCGTCGCCCCAGCAACCCATTGATGAGTACGCCAATGATAGGGAAAATGGGAATCAACCATACTTTATCGAACATGTCCCTCTCCTGTTTTATCTCTACTGATCAATCCTGACGATCAAAAAATCAAGCACTGTATATGTTTACTACCATTTCATCAGGTTTAATGATTCGACATTAATAGTTCCACGTTTACGATACATAAGGACAAATATGGCCAAACCCACGGCTGCTTCTGCTGCCGCTACCGCCATAATGAACATGACCATGAAAATACCTTCCACTGACTGGTTGGCCCGGCTGAAGGTAATGAAAGCAAGATTGACCGCTCCCAGCATAATTTCAATGCACATGAAAACGACAATTGCATTCCTGCGGGTTATGGCGCCAATGGCTCCGATGGTGAAAAGTACAACTGCCAGAGCCAGATATAAATTATGATATGCTACCATGGTATTTACCTCGAACTTTGATCTTCGATGACTTTTTACGAAAGCGTCAACCTTGAACCTTATACATTATTCGCTTTTCTGTTTGGCCAGGACAACGGCCCCGACAACCCCGGCGGTAAGCAGGATGGAAGCTAACTCAAAGGGCAGAACGTAATCGGAAAAAAGAAAGTTTGACAGCACCGCAACATGGCCAAATTTGGCCATCAACTGATCAGTAACCGGTCCTTTAATGGCCAGCACCCCCCGGCCAACCCCAACAACCATCAGCTCCAGAAAAAGTACCAGCAGCATAACCACTCCAACCACCTTGGTTTTTCGCACCGGCCCCTGTTCCTCCTGTCTGAGGTTCAGCATCATGATAGCATAGATAACGAACATCATAATGGCCCCGGCGTAGACAATAATCTGTAAAATGGCAATAAACTCGGCCCGTAACAGGAGGTAAAGTACTGCCATAAAGAAAAAAGAGGAAATCATCCACAGAGCGCTGTGAACTGTATTTCGGGTAAATATCACCAGCAGAGAGGTAATAATTGCCAAACCACCACATAGGAGCAAAATGATCAATTCCATGGATAAACCCCACACTTAATCGAAATTATTTCCCGGTAAAAATAAACCGTTCCGGCGTTTTCAACTTTTCAATGTCGAACTTAAAATCCTCACGATGATAATCAACGTAATCATATACCTTAGTCAATTCGATGGCGTCCTTTGGACAGGCTTCCTGGCAGAATCCGCAGAATATGCAGCGAATTTCATCAATGATAAATTCTTTGGGATAGCGGGTTTCACCCTCTTCCTCATAAGGAACTATGGTAATTGCCTGGGGAGGACATATCTTGGCACACAGCCCACAGGCCACGCATTTCAGTTTGCCCTGGTCATCAACTTTCAGCCGGTGCAGACCTCGCCAGCGATCCCCAATCTTTCGGCGTTCCGTCGGATACTGGATCGTTACGGATTTGGAAAAATAATTCTTCAGGGTATAGGCCAGCCCCTTGAACAACGGCACAAGATAGTTCCCTTTCTCGGGCCGCCTCTCACTGACGTTGATTACATAATCTTTCTTTTCCATCACTAATTACCTTTTCAACTCAAATGATACCACTACCAGAATCAAATATTAAAAATCAGCATCCATAAACCGGTAAGGACAATATTCACCAGGCCGGCCGGTATCAATACTTTCCAACCCAGTTCCATCACCTGATCGTAACGGTAGCGGGGAAAAGTGGAACGTTCCCAGACACAAAAGAAGACAACCGCAAAGGTCTTGATAAAGAACCATACCGGGCCAGGCAGCAATGGGCCCTGCCAGCCACCGAGGAAGAGGGTGGTCACCAGGGTCGCAAAAATGAACATATGACAGTATTCAGCCATGAAAAACAGGGCGAATTTCATGCTGCTGTATTCCACATTAAAGCCACAGGCCAGTTCGGCTTCAGCCTCCGGCATATCAAACGGAGTCCGATTGATCTCAGCCAGACCGCAGATGATAAAGAGAAAAAAAGCGAACGGCTGTTTAATAATATTCCACAACCCGGCCTGGCTTTCAACAATACCCACCAGGCTCAACGTCCCGCAGACCATGACCACACTGATCACGGCCAGGGCCATGGGTAATTCATAACTGATCATCTGTGCTCCAGCGCGTAAAGCCCCCATCATTCCATACTTGTTGCCGGATGACCAGCCGCCCAGCATACAGCCATAGGAACCAATGGTGGAAATACCCAGGACAAAGAGAATGCCGATATCAAGATCAGTCAGATAGAGCGTTATTTCACGACCCATGATAGTTACGGTATCACCAAATGGTATTATTACCAGCAGGGTCAGTGCGGCCCCGATGCTGATAATCGGGGCAATAATAAAGACCGGCTTATCAGCATTGTCAGGAATCACTTCTTCCTTCATAAACCCTTTGACCCCGTCAGCCAATGGCTGTAAAAGGCCATGCCAGCCCACCCGCATGGGTCCGTGGCGAAGCTGCACCAAGCCGAGAACCTTGCGCTCAATCCAGGTGGAATAGGCCACAATCAACATACTCACCCCAAAAACCACCAGGGTTTTTATGAGCAGGATGATGGTAAATTCAATCATGAAAAACCTCCTTTAGGATGCCTTCTCCACTTGGACGGCACACACTTTATATTCAGGAATCCCGGCGTCAGGACAAAGGGCAGCATTGGTCAACAGGTTAACCGCCGTTTCACCGAAATGGAAAGGAACAAACACCACCCCGGGGGCCGGTCGGTCCGTCAACCAGGCTTTTATTTTAATATCCCCTCTGCGGGAAGCAATCGTGACAAAATCACCATCCTCAACCCCAAGTTTTTCCGCATCAGCAGGATTTACTTCTGCCAGCGGCTCAGGATAGAGCTGGCTCAATCCCTCGCCCTTACGGGTCATGGTACCGGTATGGAAATGCTGCAATACCCTACCGGTACTGAGAATAAAGGGATATTCGGCATCAGGATTTTCAGCCGGCGGGCGGAATTCAATCGGAAAGAAAACTCCTTTACCACAGGCATATTCACCCACATGAAGAATGGGGGTTCCTGGATGATCTTCCGCCGGACAAGGCCAGGCAATGGCCTTTTTCTCCAGCCGCTCGTAGCTGATGCCGGCATAGCTGGGAGTCAATTTGCGGATTTCATCCATCACCGTCCGGGCATCTACATACTCCATTGAATAACCCATGGCGGTAGCCAGCTGACAGATAATCCAACCATCTTCCCGTGCCTCTTCCATCGGCTCGATGGCCTTACGGACCCGTTGAACCTTACGTTCGGAATTGGTAAAAGCACCATCTTTTTCAGCAAAGGAAACCCCAGGCAGCACCACATCAGCCAACTGGGCAGTCTCGGTAAGAAAAATGTCCTGCACCACCATAAAGTCAAGTTTTTTGACCGCCTTTTCGATGTGTTGCAGATCAGGATCGCTGACCAGAGGATTTTCACCCATGATGTACATACCCTTCAAGGTGCCTGCTTCAGCAGCTGGAAACATCTGGGTTACCTGCAACCCCGGAACAGCGGAAAGCTCTTCCAGACCCCAGGCCTTGGCAAATTTCTGCCGTATTTCTTCGTTTGCCACTTTCTGATAACCGGTAAAGACATTGGGCAAAGCCCCCAGATCACAGGCTCCCTGAACGTTATTCTGACCCCTTAAAGGATTAACCCCGCCACCGACAACCCCGATATTACCGCAGAGCATGGCCAGATTACCCAGGGTTTTTACATTATCAGTACCACTGGTGTGCTGGGTGATCCCCATGGCGTAGAGGATGGAAGCAGGTGATGATTCGGCATATATCACGGCTGCGGCTTCCAAATCTTCAACCGAAACTCCGGTAATCTCCGAGACATATTCCGGGGTATACTTTTCCAGGTTGGTGGCAAATTCTTCGAATCCCACCGTACAGGAGTCGACATGCTCTTTCTCATGCAATTCCTTCTGGTGAATAATATGCATGAGACCATTGATCAAGGCCACATCAGTTCCCGGACGATGCCGCAGCCAGATGGCGGCATAATCAACCAGGCCTATGCGTCGCGGGTCGGCAACAATCAGTTTCGCCCCCCGTTTCAACACTGCTTCCTTGACGTAATTGGCAAAAATAGGATGATTTTCGGTGGTATTGGTGCCAATAGCCAGAATAGCTTTCGCCTTCAACACATCCTTAATCGGGTTGGTCATTGCTCCGCTACCGAACGTGGCGGCCAGTCCGGCCACCGTCGAGGAGTGTCAGAGACGGGCGCAATGGTCAACATTATTGGTGCCGATGACCCCGCGCATGAATTTCTGGAAGAGATAGTTTTCCTCATTGGTACAACGGGCTGAAGAAAGGCCGCCGATGGCATCGGGACCGAATTCTTCCTTGATGGCCCCAAAGCGTTCAGCGACCAGCGTTAAGGCTTCTTCCCAGCTGGCTTCCTTAAACTCGCCATCTTTTTTGATCAACGGCGTAGTTAACCGTTCATCACTGCCGATAAATTCATAACCAAAACGGCCTTTAACACAAAGGCTACCCAAGTTAACTCCTTTACCCTCCTGGGTGGTCACCCCGATAACCCGATTATTCTGGACATTGAGTTCCAGCTGGCAGCCACAACCACAGTAAGTACAGGTGGTCGGCACCCGTTCAACCAACCAGGGACGTCCCTTGAAACGACTGAGATTTTCGGTCAAAGCGCCGGTGGGACAAACACTCAGACACTCACCACATGACTGACATTTCTCCGCGTCAATCACTACCACCTGGGAACCGTAGCCCTCACCTTTGATCTCAATAGCACCAATACCCTTGATCTCCCGACAGGCAGTGACGCAACGCAGGCACATGACACAACGGTCAGGCCAGTAGCGAATTAGAGGGGTGGCATACACTGATTCTCTTGTCGGCTTCGGGGCCTGGTATTCAACCTTGTCGATGCCAAACTCATACACCAGATCCTGCAGCAGGCACTCCCCACCCTTGTCACAAATCGGACAATCAAGGGGATGATTCACCAGAATCAGTTTCAGGGAATCCTCCCGAATCCGTTGAATCCGGTCTGAATTGCTGGTTACCGCAATACCTTCCTCTACCGGAGTGGTACAGGCAGCCATCGGATGGGCAATACCCTCAATTTCCACGACGCACATCCGGCATGAACCGATGGGATCCAAACGTCCATGGTAGCAAAGCGTCGGGATGCGAATGCCGGCGGTCCTTGCAGCCGCAAGAATCGTCGTTCCTTGCGGAACCTTCACTTCTTTGCCGTCAATCGTTAACGTGACCATGCTTATTTCCTGCACAAGTTAAGTTTATATCTCCACTGTTTATAAGGAATCATTCACAAATCAGTTTATGACGCTGCCTCGGTTACCGCAATAGTGGCAACCCGGTAACACCTGAGACAGCGATCTGCTTCAGCCATGGCCTCCTGGGGTGAAAATCCTTTTTCCACCTCATCAAAAGTCCACTTCCGGGTATCCGGAGACAGCATTTCCAGCTGATAGCGGGCCCTGCCGCCGAGAAAACCGATATCCTCGTCCGGGTCATAGACTTTGACCGCCTCAAACAGTTTATCAAAATAATCATCTTCAGCGGTTTCCAAGGACTGAGCATTAATAAATTTATCAATATTAAAGGCTGCTGTCCGGCCACCGGCACAGGCAGTAATCAGAGCTCCCGGAGATGTCTGACAGTCACCGGCACAGAAAATCTTGGGATTTTCCGTCTGTTTGGTAAACTCATTGACCACAATAGTATTCCAACGGGTAGTTTCCACATTATCAACCCCTTCTAGCATCGAAAGGTCGATGGACTGCCCAATGGCTGGAACAACAATATCACAATCAATGACAAACTCAGAGCCTTCCACCGGGACCGGCCGGCGACGGCCGCTCTCATCCGGTTCACCCAGCTCCATCTTAATACATTCCAACCCCACCACCTTGCCTTTTTCGGCAATAACCTTGATGGGCTGAGTGAGATAATGAAAAGTCACCTTTTCTTCTTCAGCATCATGAATCTCAACTTCATCGGCCGGCATTTCATTCCTGGTCCGCCGATATACCAGATTAACATCTGGCTTATTGACCCTAAATGAACAGCGAACACAGTCAATGGCCACATTTCCACCACCAACCACCACCACTTTTTTCCCATCCGGATAGGGATCAACACCGGAATTGATATCAAGCAGGTATTTCACCCCGGTAATAAAACCTTGATAGCCCTCATTTTCGCCTTCAACCCGCATGGCGGCACTCAGGTGAGCGCCATGGGCGATGAAAACTGCATCATTGTCAGCCTCAAGCTGAGACAGCTTTATATCTTTGCCTACTTGAGTGTCATAATGAATGGTAACGCCCAGCTTCTGAACCTGTTCCACCTCTCCACGCAGTATATGACGCGGCAACCGGTAGTCAGGGATTCCGACGGCTGACATGCCGCCAGGCTCTCCCAACTTTTCGTAAATGGTAACCTGGTGTCCCTTACGGACAAGGTGGTAGGCACAGGTAACCCCGGAGGGGCCGGCACCAACGATAGCCACTGAACCGGTTTTTTCCGCCGCTTCAACCAAATAATGCGGCTCTTTGTTTTTTTCCAACTCGTAATCAGAAACAAAACGCTTGAGGAATTTAATCGAAATGGGCTCATCCAGGTTCGTCCGCCGACAGTGTTCCTCACAGGGGCGCACACAGACCCGGCCAACCACTCCAGGCAGAGGCAGCCGTTCACGGATCACATCCAGTGACTGCTGAAACTTACCTTCTTTAATACACTCAACATAGGTTGGGATATCCAGATGGATCGGACAGGCATCAATGCAGGGCGCGGTCAGTTTTGACCGGTAGATTCCCGCGGGAATGGCTGCTTCTCCATTGGCCGCCGAAGCAAAATCATCGGCAAAATACTTAAGAGCATGACGAAGGGGAAGAGGTCCTGACTGACCTATATTACACTTGGAAGACTCACTGATTGATTCCGCCAGCCTGGCGAGAATTTCCAGATCTGCCTGCCGCCCCTTGCCGCGGCACATCCTCCCCAGGGTATCGGCAATGACCTTGGTACCAATGCGGCATAAAAAACATTTACCACAGGATTTTTCCTGGATTGCCTCCATATAGGAACGGCAAAGATCGACGATATTAACCTCGGAAGTTCGCAGAACAATGCCATACCAGCCTATCAGGGCCTTAATCTCTTCATTCTGCTGAAAATATTCCGGCAATGAAACCTTGCTCGCAGTCTCATATTCCTGGGGTTCCTTGCTGCGATTATCAACAACTTCGCCCCCCCAGGAGCTGAAAAGTATCTCTGCCATCATTATGCTCCCATTTCCATTCTTTTATCCACGCCCATGCTGTTTTTAGCGGTCGACCTCTCCCAGAACAATGTCTATGCTGCCGACAATACCGACTGCATCGGAAAAAAAGTGCCCGGGAAGAATCTTTGACAAAGCACTGATAAGGACGAAAGCCGGAGAACGAATTTTCATCCGGTACGGATTTTCATTGCCATCCCCAACTATATAAAATCCCAACTCTCCTTTGGAACCTTCAACCGATTGATAAACTTCACCTTTCTGGTCATGTGGCCCCTCACATTGAATCTTAAACCGACGGATCAGAGCGCTTATATCATCCTTAACCACATCCAGACTTGGATTAGTTACCCACGGGTTATCAACATTCACCGGCCCCTCGGGGAGGTTTTCAATCGCCTGGTCAACAATCTTCAACGATTGAGCCATCTCTTCCATCCGCACCAGGTAACGATCGTACACATCCCCCTTATCACCCACCGGTACCTGAAAATCAAAATCTTCATAGCTGCTATGGGGCTTTGCCTTGCGGATGTCATAGGGAACCCCTGAACCACGCAGACTTGGTCCGGTAAAACCAAAGTTTGCCGCATCCTCTGCCGACACTGTCCCAATATCCATAGTCCGCTTGCGCCAGATGATATTATCGGTCAACAGGGTGTGATAACCTGCCAGCGCAGTTGGAAACCACTTAACAAACTCGCGCACACCTTTGATAAAATCAGGCGTAATATCATTGGCCAGGCCGCCAACCCGCAGGAAGGTGGGGGTCAAACGATAACCTGAAGCCTCTTCGATAATATCATAAATCATTTCCCGATCACGGAAACCGTAGAATACCAGCGTCATCGCCCCAAGATCCAGGGCATGAGTACCAACCCAGATCTGGTGGGCAGCAAGCCTGGACAACTCGCCCATGATCACCCGGATATACTGGGCCCGCTTGGGAACTTCAATTCCCAACAGTTTTTCAACCGCCAGACAATACCCGAAGTTATTCAGGGAGGCCGCCGTGTAATCAAGGCGATCGGTGAGGGTAATGACCTGCTGATAATTCATATTTTCAGCAATCTTCTCAATCCCGCGATGCAACTGACCGACATACGGTGTTGCCTTGACGATGATCTCACCGTCCAGCTCCAAAACGATGCGGAGCACCCCGTGAGTGGATGGATGGTGCGGCCCCATGTTGAGGGTCATTAATTTGCCTTCAGCCATCTTTTTTCCCCAAGTAGTATGTTTACAGGACTTCTATGGTATCGGGATCCCAAGTTTCATCAAAGTCTTTACCTTCCAAAGGAAAGTCTTTGCGCTGTGGGTATCCTTCAAAGTCATCCCACATCAAAATGCGCCGCAGATCAGGATGGCCGGCAAATCGGATGCCCATCATATCAAAAACTTCACGCTCGGCCCAGTCGGCAGCCTGCCAGATACCGGCAACCGTGGGAACATCTTCGTCTTCAGCGACCGGCAGTTTGACCAGCAAGCGGTCAAAACTGTCCATGGAAATCATTACATAGACAACCTCAAAGCGCGGCGGCTTACGGCGGCGCGCTGAATTGTCAATAGCCAGGATGTCGATCAGCAGGTCGAAAGCCAGCTGTTCATCATCATGCAAAAACTGCATGACCTCGATAAAAGCATCCTGACTTAAGGTTACCTGCAGATCACCACAACAATCCTGGTCAGCGATGACTGCTTCCGGAAATTCAGCTTTGATCCGTTCCAGTATTTTCACGTTTTCCATAGTTATAATACCATCCTGCTATTCAACGACATTAGGTCGCACATCATCAAGATACTCAGTCCTGATCTTCTGCTGCAGTTTCATCAAAGCGGCCATCAAGGCTTCCGGCCGTGGCGGACATCCAGGAATATAGACATCCACCGGGACAATCTGATCTACCCCCTGAACCACCGCATAGCTTTTAAAAATTCCGCCACAGGAAGCACAGGCCCCCATGGCAATCACCCACTTGGGCTCAGCCATCTGGGCGTAGATCCTCTTGACCATAACGGACATTTTCTTGGTCAATGTTCCGGCCACGATCAGAAGATCAGACTGCCGGGGGGATGGGCGAAAAACTTCGGAACCAAACCTTGCAATATCGTAGCTTGCCAAACTGGTAGCCATCATTTCGATGGCGCATCAGGCCAGGCCAAAGGTACATGGCCAAACGGAATTACTCCGCCCCCAGTTAACCAGCGAGTTAAGGTTGGTAAGCAGGAAGCCATCACCTTTCATGCCACTTTCTACTCCCATTCCAACGCTCCCTTTTTCCAGACATAGATATAACAGATAAATAGAATCACCATGAAGACCAGCATCTCGACAAAACCGAAGAGACCCAGTTTTCGATAATGCACTGCCCACGGATACATAAACACACACTCAAGGTCGAAAACCAGGAACAACAAAGCTACAACATAATACTTGATCGGAACCTGAACGTAGGTAGTTCCCTCAGTGGGCATCCCGCATTCATACGTTTCCCGCTTCACCTTAAAACGGCGATGCGGTCCCAAAATACTTGAAACTACCACAGCAAAGACGCCGAAACCAATACCTACCAGCATCATCACCAGAACAGGAATATAATTAACCAGCATTTTTCCACCCCTAGAAAGAAGAATGGTTCAGTTATTTAACCAACTCAATCTTAAATAACTATAAATAGCCTTGTGAAGCTTTTTATTAAACGAGAGATTCTATATCTGAGAGCACAGACCTTGTCAAGGAAAAAAGTAAAAAAATATTGTCGACATAACACAGAAATACATCACTATTTTATCTCAATGAAATCGTGGGCAACTTGTTTAGCTGCAACCATGCCAAGCCAGAATACCAACCCTGCCATATGTATCTGGAAAGAATATTTATTCCGGGCTACAGCTGGAAAAAAACTTGATCAAACACTAAATATTGCGCACAATATATAATATTAACCACTTGAAATGTTTGATTTTTTTCTTGTCATCATAGCAATTTATATGCTATGCGATTAAATTCTTACTCCATATTATTACAAAGCAGCGAACTATAAACATAGTTTCAGAATAATACGTTATCCAAATCAACAAATAACTCCAAAAGAGAGAGGGAAAGTAGAAGATGGTCCATCTAAAAAAAATGTGGCACTTGATGATTGCATTTATCAGGGATTTCACTGGTGAGGCTTTAAGGGGTACCCGTCAACACAAGAAAGGAATCGCCATCTTTACTGCTGTTGCTTTTATCGGCTTCATCATTCTAATCGCTGCGATGCTCCATGCTACCGCTAATTATAAATTCTGTGCCATGTGCCACAATATGGACATTTATATCGAATCCTGGAAGCAATCAACGCACAAGGATGTCAGTTGTCTGGATTGCCATTTTGAGCCGGGGCTTTGGGGTGAGTTGAAAGGCAAGTGGAAAGCCCAGACTCACGTGGTCCTCAAAATTACCGGCACGGCCCCACCCCGTCCTCACACTCAGGTCAGTGACGCCAGCTGCCTGCGGGAAGGCTGCCATTCAACCCAGGATCTTCACAGCAACGATGTGACGTTCAAAGGGGTCACATTCAGCCACGATACCCATACCAGTGAACTGCGCCGCGGCAAAAAACTGAAATGTGTCAGCTGCCATTCCCAGATCGTCCAGGGAAAACACCTGACGGTTACTGAAACCACCTGTTTTACCTGTCACTTTTACAAAAAAGATGAGCATCCTGAGATGGCTGACTGCCAACTTTGCCATCCGCAAACCAAGGCTAAAATCTTCATCGATGCCAATGAAAACCTGCCCTTCGTACATAAAGATTATCTTGATCGGAAAGTCCTCTGCGAACAATGCCATTTTGATGTGGTATTCGGTGAAGGGGATATGAAAGACAACATCTGCGTTCAATGTCACGCTGAACCGGAAATTTTAGAGAGTAAACACACCAGTGAACACCTCCACCTGAATCATGTATCCCTGCATAAAGTGGAGTGTTTCCGTTGTCATGCAGACATCAACCATTTCATTCCCCGACCGACGGACAGCCCGGTACCCGGTAAAAAGCAGGTGAAAAAAACAGTTTTAAGCGGTTATCACTATGACAGCAACTGCGTCAAGTGCCATACTTTGGAACAACATAATCTGGAGCGGATGATGTTCATGGGGAAAGGTGTCAAGGATATTCCTGATCTGCCAAGCGCCATGTACCTGGCCCACCTTGATTGCGCCAGCTGTCATATTGCCCTCTCTGATTCCGGCGAAGGCCCGGTGAAAGGAATCAAGCGGCAGGGGTTTGATGACATTATCAAATCATGTTCAGCCTGTCATGGTCCCGGCTACGACGACATGGCTAAACACTGGAAAAAACTGTTGACTGAAGAATTGGATAAAACGGAAACGACCCTTCTGCAGGCCCGCAACAAAGTAGCACGTCACAAGAAAGCCAGCCGCTATGGTGATGCCTCATTACTGTTGGAACAGGCTCATCAACAGCTGCAGTTTACCAAAAAAGGCTACGGCCTGCACAATATTGATTATGCCTTGAAAATCCTGGCTGACAGCCGGGAAAGGGTGGAAAAAGCTCTGGCGCTGCTAATTCCTAAATACGTCGCCCAGGAAATAATCTCACCCTCCGGCTGCACTGAACTCTGCCACAGTTGTGTAGAGTGTATCGAAACCAAACCCGTGCCATTTGGCGGGGTTCAGTTTCCTCATGACGTCCACGTCAGCGATGAGGGCCTGGATTGCCTGGAATGCCACAGCCCCCGTGACCGCCATGGGCATACACTCATGAAAGGCTGCAGCAGCTGTCACCACGGTTCCGGAATGGGTTCGGTTCTCTGCGAAGATTGCCATGTCGCAACTTTCAACCTTTTTAAAGGTCAGAATGCCTGCGATGAAATCAGCTGCGACATCCGTGGGGCAGCAAACCCCATGGCCAAGGAAGTTACTTGTCAGGAATGCCATATCCAAGTGGCAGAAGAAAAGGAAACCACCTTGGCAGGGATCAAACAAACCTGCATTGAATGTCATGACGACAGCTATGGCCCGATGGTGGATGACTGGAAAACCCAAGTCGAGGCTTTGAAGGTTGACTCCTTATATAAAGAGCTGCAGGCAAGCCAAAAGATGGTGCTGTTTGCCATCAAGAATGGTCAATACACCTACGACGTTCAGGATCTTCTCAATAACGCAGAGAAAAATCTGAAACAGCTGCGTCAGGGAAACCCGATTCACAACCTTACATTCTCCCAGAATCTGGCAGCCAAAGTCCGTACACTCCTTGACAAGGCCCAGGAAAAACTCCAGCACCATTCAACTATCGAAACCCTGGAACCCGGAGAGTACAAGTAATATCATTTTTCTAAATCCATCAAATAAAGAAAAAAGTGGGCGGCTGTTTCAGCCGCCCACTTTTTTAGTTTATGCACCCCCCTCTGGTTGTCTATTTCTTCTTTCCCGTACACATTAAAGTGAAATAATCCATAAAAACAAAGTCGGGACTTTTTTCCGGAATATGACATTCTAAACAGATTTCAACATCCTGTGTTTTGACTATTTGCTCCGGATCTCCTTTCGAATTAACGTGCATTGAGCCTGGCCCATGGCACGATTCACATTGAACATTTGCATAGAAGCTTATATCTTTCAGGTCAGAAAAACCACCATCACGAGCGTAAGCCAAGGAGTGACAGCCAATACAATCCTCGTCAAATTGCTGCTGCTTGGCCACTAGACCCTGATATGCCCGGGCATGGGCACTTGATTCCCATCGTTCATAACGTTCCTGGTGGCATTTGGCACAGACCTTTGCCCCCACGTATTTATTCCCCTCTTTGAGGCCGGCAATTTTTTTCAGCGGGATCGTCATCGATCCCGTCGCTTTGACTTTTTGCAGCCTTTTAAGCTTTTCGAGCAAGGCTTCAACTTTGGGGCCTATTTCCGGGTGATCAGGAATATCAAGCCGTAATTGCATAAATTTATTCAGATAGAACTTGCCGTCTATCTCGGTACCTTTGAGCCGCTGGGCCGCCGGCAGAGCAGATGTTCCAGCGGCTGTAAGGAATTTAACCATCAGTTGACCAATATTTTTACCACCCCGGTCCAGGTGAGTGATATACGTATCTTTAATCTTAATCGGCAGGGAAATCTGGTTTCTCCTGCTGCTGCCGACAATTAAATCAATTTGCAAGCCATGCTGGGCCAACCGGCGGCATTCCCGACCGTGAAGGTTGGTCAGTAAAATCACGTAGTCTGCCCCATCTTTTTTCAGCCGTGGAACCAGCTCGGCCGCCACCGCAATGGGGTCTTTAATCATGATTTTATGCCCCCCGGGAATTTTATCCAGTTTCAGTTTTTTATCAATCAAGCCGAAGATTGCCACCTTTACCCCATCTTCAGTCTTCATTACCCATGGTTTAAACAATAAATCCCCATGTTTATCGCACAAATTGGCGGAAACAAAGGGGAATTTTGCCTTAGCTCGTTTTTTCAATAAATAATCAATTCCTAAAGAAAGGTCATAAGCACCGATATTGAGTGCGTCACAACCCATGGTATTATAAGAAGAAATGATTCTATCAGAAACCAGCTGGGCTTCCACAAATTTTTCTGGTTTAATAACTTCCCGTCGAAAAAATAAATTCCCGGCATTAACCGTCAGGAAGAAAGGAATTTCTTTTCTGAGTTCATCCAGATAGGTTGCGCGTTTGGCCAGACCGCCCCGCGGATTTTTGTGTCAACCACAGGGAGTAATGGCACCCCGTTCGTCAGCGGAATAAAGGATATGCACGGTCTTACCCCCATTTTCCGCCTGCAGGTTGCAGGTCCAACATAAACACAGGGAAAAAACGACCAAAGCTATAATATTCTTCATCAAATATCCTCTCAACGCTGGAAAACTATTAAAAATACAACCCACCTGTACCATAGTATTTTAATAAAGTTAAGCTATACCACAGACCACCTTTTGCCCGCAAGAATTATCGGTTGTTATTGTTTTCCGACTCTTGACTTCAAACAACAGATGAGGTAATTCTCACATACGTTGCCAATAGCTGAAAATCAGCGAACTAATCTGTTATTACTATAATATAGTAGGGAGTATCGTGATGATCACAACAATTTCGGAAAAACTTTTTGCCCGAGCCCAAAAAATCATTCCCGGCGGCGTTAATAGCCCGGTACGGGCCTTTCGCGCCGTGAACCTCCCCCCCCGGTTTATTGTTCGAGGGCAGGGATGCAATATATTTGATGCCGATGGAAATCAATATATCGATTATGTCGGCTCATGGGGACCGTTGATCCTCGGGCATGCTCACCCGGCAATTGTAGGCGCAATCAGAGAACAGGCCGGCCGGGGTTCCAGCTTTGGCGCCCCGACAACTTTGGAAATTGAATTGGCAGAGATGATTGTGGATGCTATCCCCTCCATGGAAATGGTCCGGATGGTAAATTCAGGTACGGAAGCCACCATGAGCGCTATTCGTCTGGCCCGTGGGGCCACGGGCCGAAATAAAGTGGTGAAATTCGCCGGTTGTTACCATGGGCATGTTGATGCATTGCTGGTGAAAGCCGGCTCCGGAGCCACCACCCTGGGTATTCCCGACAGTTCCGGGGTTCCGGAAAAATTCACCGGATTAACCCTTTCTGCCATATTCAACGATTTGGATTCCGTGGATACATTATTGGCAGAATACGCCAACGAGATTGCGGCAGTAATTGTCGAACCCGTGGCCGGCAATATGGGCACCATCCCTCCGGTTCCCGGTTTTCTTGAAGGATTACGTCAAAGATGTACTAAACACGGAATTATTCTCATTTTCGATGAGGTAATGACTGGTTTCCGGGTGGCATACGGAGGCGCTCAGAATTTATACAATATCACCCCGGATCTAACCTGTCTGGGAAAAATTATCGGCGGCGGCATGCCGGTTGGTGCTTTTGGGGGCCGGCAGGAACTGATGGAGCTGCTCGCTCCTCTGGGTGGGGTTTATCAGGCAGGAACCCTGTCAGGAAATCCATTGGCCATGGCTGCCGGACGGGCAACGCTCAGAATTTTACAAGAAAAG
>JAYEKE010000055.1 GCA_034660915.1 Pseudomonadota bacterium | reverse complement strand
AGACGGTGAAGCCTCTGGATAAGTCGGCATTCGGCGGATTTGGCAGTGCTGCCATTTTCGCCAAATGGTCCCGGATCGTTTCTCTGCTTTGTCCCAATCTTTTTGCGATCCTGTCTTGCTGTATGCCAAGGTAATCCATGTGAAATATCTTGAGATCAAGATCCAACTGTAACAGTTCAAGTGGTTGCATCGGTCCGACCCCATGACGACATATGACGGGCAGTAACCACGAGTTCGAAACCTTCATTATTCTGTAAACAACTGAGAATCTCAAAAAAATTGTGTGCGCCAGGATTGCCGGAAGGGCTCAGCATCCGATGAAGACTTTTGCTCGGCTTATTGATCTGTCTGCTGAGTGTTTCAAAGCCGACTGTAGCCTTGATGTAGTCTCGCAATAAAGCTTTTCCTACATCCACATCACCGGATAAAAAGCTGCCTACTGCCTCGGTCAGCATAGCCTCGCGATATGCAGGGTCCTTTTTGGCACGAGCCTGTATGGTCTCTCGAAAATTTCTGGTTAAAACCATTGCAATACCTCACTCACTTTGGCGTTTTCGGGCTTTATAATCCTGCCAGTGTATTTTTGCGGCATCGATATCTTGATTTTGGCGTTTCTTTGTACCGCCACCTAAAATGATCACAATACGCTCGCCATCTTTTCCGAAATAGATGCGGTAGCCAGGACCAAAATCAATTTTGTACTCGAAAATTCCACCACCAACGCCTTTTGTGTTTGAAAAGTTGCCTTGCTCAAGCCTGTACAATGCAGCAGACACCTTCACTGCCGCCCTGGCATTCAAGCGATTGTGCCACTTGGCATAAGGCGATTTGCCCGACTCATCTACATATTCTTTTACCTCTATCATACGATATTTCAAAGGTAACATTTAGGTTACCATTAGTCAGGTCTTATTACAAGAAAAATCAGTTCCCCAGGAACCCAAACCTGATCCTTCCACCCAGCCGCAATGGGTATCACCGCGCCGATATGACTTTTGGGGTCGGGCCACGCTATCGTATTGACTATACTGCATTAAAGTTCCAACAATAGGCGTTTTCGCCGTCTATATCATCGTTTTCAACCTCAAAAAAGCCATTATAGAAAGATGAAGGCCTGGCAAGTCCACCGAGAATTGATTTTGATTTGGCATTGGCTAATGCAGAGTCAGCAGATTTTTTCAGCTCCACATCCTGAGTTTGCGATCCGCCCTGGTCCTTATGAAAAAGGTTTGCTTGAACCAGGTCCTGCACATCTGCAGGGATTTCGAAATCCACCGGTACCTTCGGCCAATCATCTTTCAGACTAAAATTGTCCGTAATGTACCACTTTCCATCAACAACCTCATAGCTGTGCTTAAAGTATCCTTTCTTCCGAAGCCCGCCCTCGCCCTGCCGACCTTCACCTTCCGGGAGAAACATCCGGGTCTGGACCTTGCTCTGGGCAGGATTCTCAATCTCCGGTTGAAAATTGCTCAATACGCGTGTAGTGCTCCATCCTGCATCTAAGACAAATATTGGATCTTGATCTTTCTGGGTCATAATTGTATTGGCCTTATATATTTCAGCTTATCCTATTGTTGTTCCGGAATCGGACCTTTGTGTTACAAGTTAAGTTATGTTGCAAGGGGTAATCATAAACCCGTCTGAATATCCCGCTATACCCCGCCCTGTTTTTTAAACCATACACCTCCAACATCAGTAGTCCAGATAACCAGCGTCACATCTCTGAAAACCGCATCGTTTACCAACGAATTCGGTGAGTACTCCTAAAAAAACATCAAGAGCGATTTGATGTTCGGCTATTTCCCCCGCTCAATTGCAGACGGCCGGACAATCCCCTATGCGACCAGAGAAAAGGCGCTGCTTGATCTGCTCTACCTATTATATCCCTTCTATAATATAGAGTCCGAGCTTCTCCAGCTTCGGCTGGATAGTGAAACTGCGCGTCGGTCGGACCTACGCAATCATCTAAAATCATATACAAAAATCCCTCAAATAAACCAAGTTCAGGCCTTAGAAGGCCCATCCCGGATCCAAAGTGACCCATAGAAAGCGGGGTCTGACCAACTTAAGTGCTTGTTATTAAAGGCAATTCGATCCAAAAATGCATGTTTTTGCCTCTTAAAAGCCACTTTTCGGGGGCAAAAACAGCATTTTAAGGATCAGGATGCTGGGTCTGTGGAATCTGTTGAATTCTGCATCATTTCTTTAAGGCGCTCCGCTCTTTTACCGACCTGATGATACCAGCGGGAGTCTTTCATTACCCGGGCAGCGCTGAGAAAGTCCTGCTGTCTTACTGCTGTTATCATGTTTTCAAACTTTCTGAATCCTTGATACCCAAGATTAAACCACATATCCACCAGAACCATTTGTGCTTGTTCCGGTAGCAGATCAAACCTGTTTTCTTTGTCCTGGTCATCCTGGAAAATCTTTTGCAGATCTGCAATGCACTCCTGAATATCATTTTCAAGCAGCATTACTGCTTCTTTTTTTTATGCCTTTGTCTTCCAGATTTCTGCCCACACCAATGGTGAGCTTGCCTGCAGGTCAATTGTATGGTTTTAATTCCAGGCCTTCGTGGGTGATCAACTGGTCTGTGATTTTTTTTATGTTCATAGGATTATAAGATTTAAGGTTTAATAAACATCTGGGACAGCCCCCGGTGAAGCTGTGAATGGAATTGGGGTCGGGCCACGCTATCGTATTGATTATACTTCATTAAAGTTCCAACAATAGGCGTTTTCACCGTCTATATCATCGTTTTCAACCTCAAAAAAGCCATTAGGGTGTTTTTGGGGACGGTGTTTTTGTGGACGTCCATAAAATTATAACTTTCTCTGTCTTTTTAACCACAAAACGCACAAAATGTTTATCGCGCAAAGCCGCAAAGGATTTTTTGCCACAGATTTACACAGATTTGCACGGATAAAGCATATTTTGTAGGTACTGGATATTAGGTTCCGGGCTTGCCACGGCGGAGCGCTTGCGCGAAGACGCGAAGATTAAAAATAAAAACATTAAAAGCCGATGCCCCATTTTTCGCTTTTGTCCTTTTTAGCGCCTCTGCGCGAGTATAATGTATAGGGTTGGAGCAGCTATTTTCGGGTTTATGGGGACGGTGTTGATTTTGAAAAGGGCCACGGCCCAGGATACTCATTGCTCCACCCCGTGAATTACAAAAGCGATTTGCCTATAATATTCTGCCTAATGGGGGCCGCTGGCACCTTTGTTACCTTATTGGACAATCCATTTATCACAAAGAAGTTTTGCTAATCCCAAGTTGTCTGCAAGCTGCTGTGATCGTGCCTACTTTCAAATCTTTTTGACCCCAATCCGGAATGATTGTTCCTCTTCCTGTCGATGGGTTAAACCATTTTCGATGCGATCCGCCGCCACGCCGTTTTAATTCACGACATCCAATTGCCCGCAGCTTTTTTGTGAACTCTCTGTAATTCATCCTTCAGCCATAACCAAAGACTCAAAGCATACAGGAGCATCAGCTTTATCGGCTCGTAAATTCTCAGGAAATTGTTTTCCCATATCCTGGTATAGTTCAATGACAGCAGCAAGTGCATCATGAACACATGAATTCAGATTATTGAGTTCATCGATCTCTGTCACCAATTCAGGAACTAAAGGACTGGTTATTGTCCAACCGCCTTCCTTTTGTGGTTCAAGAACTAAGGGAATTTTCATCATTGTTTTCATAATATGCATCCTTTTTTTATACGCGCTTAACAGGAATAGGGGTCGCTGGCACCTTTGTTACTATACTGAGCAATATAACTGTGAAGGGGGACGTCCTTAAATAATTCAATAACTTTCCTTGTACCTAAAAGTAAAGAACTGTAAAAGGAAGGGCGGGACGCTCTTAAGAAACTAAATAAAACCACAGCCGCTCCCAAGAACACCTGCTACAATATCATCAACAAATGCAGCATCATAAGCCCTGTCCTTAACCATTCCAACTTCTTAAAACCACAAATCTTTATTTGCCGCAGATACAATCTGATCAAATCTGACAGGTCAAAAACAAACAAGTTCTGTTATGGTTTTAAAGCTTTAACACCAACAAAACATGCACCAAGAATTACTTCTGTCAGCTCCTGATTTTCCATTCACCCTCCGTAATTTTAAAACCTTTTATTAACAGATTTTAATTGGGGTCGGGTGGGCCACGCTATCGTATTGATTATACTACATTAAAGTTCCAACAATAGGCGTTTTCGCCGTCTATATCGTCGTTTTCAACCTCAAAAAAGCCATTATAGGAAGATGAAGGTCTGGCAAGTCCACCGAGAATTGATTTCACCCCCTTAACAAATCCTTTGCTACCCACTGCTATGCTCTTGGTCCATTTTTCATCACGGTTATTTCTTTCAGCACTTAATGATTCTTCAACCTAAGCTGAGCGATTAGCAGTTAGCTATTAGCAATTAGCATTTAATAATCAGGACTTTACGTTGATTAGTAACAACACCCATCGAGTAGACATGCATAATATCAAACATCTTGTAATCATTGAGCTAATAGCTAAGTGCTAAAAGCTAATAGCTTAATTCAGGTTCAACTAACATTTTGTGATTTTGCTTTACCGAATTATATGATTCAGCTTCAAGT
>JAYEKE010000054.1 GCA_034660915.1 Pseudomonadota bacterium | reverse complement strand
ATGGAGGTCATCAGGTAGAAAACAATTCACGGAGGGATGGCCGAGTGGCTTAAGGCGGCGGTCTTGAAAACCGTTGAGCGAAAGCTCCGTGGGTTCGAATCCTACTCCCTCCGCCATTTGACATTTTATTATTTTTCCGGAGAGGTGGCCGAGTCGGCTGAAGGCGCTCGCCTGCTAAGCGAGTGAGTGGGGAAATCTGCTCCGAGGGTTCGAATCCCTCCCTCTCCGCCATTTCAAACACTCAGGTGGCACCATTAAAGTGTCGCCTTTCTTTTTTCTTGAACCTCGAGTTTTGGTTCAGGCAGGTCAAAAACCTGGCAACAGTCATGGTTGGTGACCGGGACAGCTGAAAAATCAGTACAACAGGAGCATGGGGTTACCGCAATGGTAATAGGATACAGATGGTGTCCAGACTGCGGGTCAGCGGTTAAATCGGAAAAATCAAGCAAATCGCCGGGAGCTATGATGGTTTTCTGGACCTTGTTTTTTTTCTTCATTCCTTTTCTTGGCACCCTGGTAGGGCTGCCGATGTTGCTGCTTTCCATTGCCTGGTGGCTATTTACCCCATCTCGTTGTTCGCGCTGCCAAGGACGATCGATTACCAGGACATTTCCGGAATTCTGCCCTTACCCAAAAGACAAACCTCTGTCACGAAAAGAACGTATAGCCATGTTTAGGAATTGAATTTTGTCTACAGGCATATACAAATAAGTACCTTTAGCCTTTAGCCTTTAGCCTTTAGCCTTTAGCCTTATTTAATCGCCTGCAACAGTTGTTCGATAATTTCGTCTAAATCTCCTTGCAATCGAATTCCACTCTGTCTGACAGGCGGCAGTTCGATTTTGGCTAATTCTACCAGCGGCTGAATATCATCATCAGACCATCCCAGCTCAGCCAGGGTTACTTGGTTTATTTTTATTCTTTTGGCCCGCATAATGCGGCTTAAAGGCGGATAACGAACCTCATTAAGCCCTCTTTGAGCGGTAATCAAAGCCGGGAAGGAAGTAATGACGGTTTCCGTTCCGCCATCAATCTCTCTTATCGCCGTCAACTCATCGCCGGAAATTTCCAGGTCGGTAACCACATTAACCTGGGGTATATCCATAAACTCCGCCAGGAAAGCTGGAAATTGAGCAAATCCATCATCTATCGCCTCTTTACCACATAAAATCAGATCATAATCCATTTGTTTCAGCAAAGCGGCTGCGACCCTGGCAATCAGAAGCTGGTCAGCATCTGCCAACAGCGGATCACTGATAACAGTTGCCTGATCAGCACCCATGGCCAAAGCCTGGGTGATAAAAGTAGTGTCATGTTTAACCGGCAGAACACTGATTACGCTAACCCGTCCACCCAGTTTTTCCTTAATTTGCAGCGCTTCTTCCAAGGCATGCTCGTCATAGGGATTCAGCGTATATTTAATACTACTGCCATCTACACGGCCATTATCATCAAGAGCTATTTTGGTTTCGCTATCAGGTGTTTGTTTGAGACAAACAATAATATTCATATTTACTCCTTAATCAGCATCCGCCAAGTGTCCGGCAACGATTTCCGCAAGATCAAAAACCCGCAGCCTTTCATCAAGGTTTAAGTTTTTGACCGCATTGTCCAACATCATATGACACCAGGGACAGGCGGTAACGATGATCTCGGCTTTGACATCCAAAGCCTGTTTAATTCTTGTTTCACCCAACCAGTTATTCCCTTCCACATCGTAAAACATACGGCCGCCGCCACCGCCACAACACAAGCTGTCCTTGCCATACTTTTCCATTTCAACCAGTTCCACCCCAGGCAGCTGACGCAGAATGTTTCGGGGAGTTTCCAAAATATCATGGTGCTTTCCCAGATAGCAGGGATCATGATAAGTAATTCTTCCGGGAGAGCCGGCTTTCAATCGCAAAAGACCGTCATTGAGCAGTTTTTCAAGAAACATAGTGTAGTGAAGCACTTCCATCCCCGCCGTAAGGCGGTCATAGGACTGCGTGAAGGTATGGAAACAATGGGGAGAGACCGTTACCATCTGTGAACATCCACAGGCCAAAATATCTGCTTCATTTTTTTCCACCAGTTCCTGGTAAAGAAACATATCTCCCATTTTATCAACCGGGTCGGCACAGCATTTTTCTTCTTCAAGAATGCCGAAATCAACCCCGGCATGGTGAAAAATTTTCACCAGTGAACGGGCCACATTCTGCAGTTCCGGCTCGTAACTTGTTGTACATCCCACATAAAAGAGGGTTTCAGCTTTATCTGTTGGCAATCGTTTAAAATCCAGGTCAGCCCCCCAGGCCAATCGATTTTCCTGGGCTTCCTGATAAGGATTCCCATGGGAATAAATATATTCCATCGGTTTCCGCTGACTGGGCATGGGACCATTCATCATTTCCACCAGTAATTTGCGGCCTTTTTCAATAACTTCCACAATCGGCAAACCGGTAGCCCGCTCCTTGCAGGTAAGAACACAACTGTTGCAAGTGGTACAATTATACAAGATATCACGCAGGCCTTCTTTCTCCTGACCTTCCAGTTCTCCCCAGACAATGCCGTAGTAAAGTGACTGGAGAATGCCGGATGGCCCTGAAGTCTGAAAACCTCTTGTTGACTCAAAAAGTGGGCAGGTCGAATAACAATAGTTGCATTTCCGACAACGCCGGACAGTATCGATAATCTCAGTTTTCAGTAGTTCTTCCGCATCAGCAAAAGCATCATCATTCATGTTATTTTCCATAGTTACAATACAAAAAGATAAAATTAAAATTGTGGCTAAACCCTAATGGCTAACAGCTAATCGCTTCACCTTATGATGCCACGGTTAAGAATATTATTCGGATCAAAAACCTGTTTCATTTTACGAATTATATTTAGCCCATCCTGACCATAACGCTGCTCGAAAAAAGCCGTACGTTTGGCAAATTGTCCCCATTCACCGCCGCAGGTCTTGTATTTAAGATTAAGTTCAGCTTCCCGGGCAAATTTTTCATCAACGGCCTGCATCTTACGGGTATCATCCCAATCCCTGGGAAGGACAACCCCGGGATGCATAGTCAGGGCACCGATATGACCGAAAAGATACGAATCAAGGCCGGACAACAGGGGCAGGCCATCAGTGAAATTGACGACATCATTCATGCATTCTTCAAGACCCTTAAGATTGCTGACCACTTCAGCCGAAATCCACTGGTTGCCGGTGGATTGCATCAGGTACGAACCAATAACCTCGCGGGTGGTCCATAAAATATCCCATTTTTCGGCATCAGTTATACGCTCAGCAACCAGGGGATTTTCTTTCCCCATCGATGCAACTATCCGGGTGGCAGCCTGATCTGCATCTTCCTGGGTATTGCCAATGGCAACAAACAGGATTACCGGACCACCGGGATGTTCCAACTGCTTTAGTTCAAAACCAATATCCGCGGTTTTTTCATCCATGAACTCCATAAACAAAGGAACCGGACAACGGTCATAATATAAACGCTGGACCCCACGGGCCATAGAACTCAGCTCAGGATAGATCAACAAACCGTTGGCACGGAAAAAATCAGGAACCAGGCGCATTCTAATATTAGTGATTACGCCAAAAAGCCCGTCACCGCCGACAAAAAATTTAGTTAAATCATTACCCGCTGGACGCCGGAGGCCGGTGGTCCCGGTTTCCAGAATTTCACCGGTGGGCAAAACAGCATCAACCCCAAGAACATAATCTCCCGACTTGCCGACACTGGCATCGATGATGTGGGCACTGGTATTATTGGATATCAGGCCACCCATGCTGGCAACCAGTTTGCTGCCGGGAGCCATGGGCAGAAAATACCCTTCTTTGGCCAGCAGGTTGCTGATTTCATTGCAACTCCATCCAGGACCACATTCAAAGTAGTTGTTATCCCGATTAATACTGAAATGATTGAGCCGCTTGGTATTAATAACGATTCCCGGCTCCGGGTAACGGGCGGCCCCGGTGAATGAAGTACCGGAACCCCGAACATATACCGGAATTTTCTCCTGATTCGCATACTTGACGATCCCGGCCACTTCTTCCCGGTTGCCGGGCAGGACCACAACCAGAGGCAGTTCTTCTTTCTTTTTTTCATAAGGAAAAATATCAAGAGAACTCTTTAATCGTTCAAAAATAGATGTCGAAAGGTAATCTTCACCGACAATAGCGGTTAAACTGGTAATCAGATTCTGTTCTGGTGTCATCTATTGCTCCACAATTCATACCTGAATTAAGCGATTAGCTTTTAGCAGTTAGCTATTAGCACTTCACACTGCCTGCGGCAGCGGTTTATCATAAAGAAACGTAATCATTCAGCGTAATTTTTTTGTCTCGCGCCCGTTCGCTTCGCTCACTCAAGACGCAAAGAAGAACGACTGACAAAATGGCAAGTTGAACTCTTCATGGCCTTTGCGGCTTTGCGAGAAAATTAAACAAATTGACTAAATAGTTACAAAAATTTGCCAATCTATAAACAAAGTTGAATGCTTACTTACTAATCAACGTAAATCCCTGATTTTTAAAAGCTAATTGCTAATGGCTAACCGCTAATAGCTCAGCTTAGGTCATAATTACAGGAGGGTGGTCAATTCACGGATGTCGGCGATTTTTTCCAGGTTGAAAACCAGATCTATAAT
>JAYEKE010000053.1 GCA_034660915.1 Pseudomonadota bacterium | reverse complement strand
GAATTTCCTTCACTGGTGGGAGCTGAGCCGCAGATGATGGCATCATAAAAGTTCACCGCAGTTTTTGCGATATATTTGCAAGGCCCCGGAGTTTAACCCGGGGCCTTTTTACATTTAAAATAAATTTCTCTGAATATTCCAGCATGGCTCTCGCTCATTCTCGCCGGCCGTCCATGGCCTGCCTGTGCGTGCCGCACGCAGACAGGCTATGAGCCAAGCCCGAACATCCTGTATGGAGATTTTACAAAGCCATCTTGAATCCTGCCATCCTCCAGGCCATCATCCCGCCGATAACGCTGTAAATGTGTGCGTAGCCATTGGTTTTGAGCATTGAGCCGGCAATATTGGAGCGGTATCCCGAACCGCAGATAACGCTGATATGATCGTTCAAGTCAAGACTAATACCTTCGGCTATCAGCTGCTGCAAGGGTAGATGTATGGCATTTTCCAGGTGACCTGCCTGCCATTCCGTCGGGGTGCGGACATCAATGACCGTATGATTACCATATTTTGTCAGCACTTCTTGGAGTGCGTGCACCGATATCTGGGGGAGAAAACCGGTTTTCCTGCCACCTAGAATCCAGTCCGAAAGGCCAATGCAGTAACCGATTATCTGGTTGTAGCCTACCCGGCGAAAACTGGTAATCGCCTGAGAGATCTGTTCCTGGCTGTCGGCCAGCAGAATAATTTTCTTTTCTGTGTCTACCACGTTTCCCATCCAGGTGGCAGAATTTGGCGAAAGACCGATATTCAGGCTGCCGGGGATGTGGGCGCCGCCAAAAGCGGCAGCTTCCCGCAGATCAACCAGAGCGTACTGCTCAGGGTCCTGGAGGTATTTGGCAATAGCCGCTGGATTTTTTTGTCGGGCAACCGGCAGCTCTTCCTCGATGGCTGCCCCCTGGCGATTGGTTTCAATGATAGAGGAAAAATTCTGTGGCCGATGGGGTTGGTTCTGTCCCAGAGTTTTTTTAAATTCTTCCCGGCTGAGTTTTAAATAGGGGTTTGTCTGCCGTTCATAGCCCATGGTGGACGAAGGTTTGGCGCTCAAGCCCGCGCCGCAGAGGGATCCTTCTCCATGGGCGGGGTAGATTTCCACATAGTCGCCAAAACGACTGAGCTTGGTATAGAGGCTGTTGTAAAGGTTTTTGATCTGGTCATCCAGCAGTTCATTGCCGGCCAGATCCGGGCGGCCGATACTGCCGACGAACAGGAGATCGCCGGTCAACAGCATTTGCGGCAGCTCGCCCCGGGACAGATCAGCAATTGCCAGGCTGATGGCATGGGGTGTATGGCCGGGGGTGAAAATAACCTGCAATTTGACCGCGCCGATGGTGATACTATCGCCTTCATTTAATTGAACATGATCATAAAAAACCGGGCTGCCGGCCCCGAGATGGATGGGGGCGCCGGTAGCCTGCTGCAGTTCCAGCGCTCCGGATACATGGTCCGCGTGAACATGGGTTTCAATGATATGGCTGATCTTCATTTTATTCTGTTTGGCGGTGACCAGGTAGTCTTTGATGTCTCGTTTGGGATCTACGACCACCACCCGGCCATCCTGGGGACAGCCGATCATATATGAAAGGCATCCCAGTCCTCCTACTTTAAATTGCTGGAAAAACATGATACATCCTCCTTGTTGATAGTAGCTTAACTTTTTGACTTGCATTGCCAAAAACATCCCTGAAAATTTCTTTCAGCTGTTTTTAGAATAACCCAGCATGATAATAATGGCAAGCAAAAGCGGGAGCTTTTTAAAATGAAAACCCCTGAAGAAATTCTGGTTCCGCGACCAGAGGATAACCAGTCAGTTACGTCTCAATCTCCGCGAAGCGATTTCCCCGCCGCTATTGCCGCTGAACTGCAGTTGAAGCGCCGTCAGGTGGAAATGGTCGAGAAACTGCTCAACGATGGCGGAACCATCCCTTTTATCGCCCGCTACCGTAAAGAGGCCACCGGTTTCCTGGATGAGGTGGCCCTCACTCACATCAGGGATCGACTGGAACAATTGGCGAGCCTGGAAAAACGGCGGCAGGCGATGCTGGCTTCCCTTGCTGAGCGTGAGTTGCTGAGTGATGAGCTTAAAAAAAGCCTCCTGAGGGCGTCAACCCTGGTTGAATTGGAGGATGTCTACCTGCCCCACCGGCCCAAAAAGCGAACCAGGGCTTTGCTGGCCCGGGAAAAGGGTCTTGAGCCCCTGGCAAAGCTGCTGCTGGAGCAGAAAATAGCGGATAGTCATGCCGTGGCCGTTCCTTTTGTCAAGCCGGATAACGGGGTTAATTCGGTCGAAGAGGCCCTGGCCGGGTCCCGGGATATCATTGCCGAGTGGGTGAGTGAGGATGTCGCCAGCCGCGCGTTCCTGCGGCAGCTGTTTACCCGGCAGGGAGAGATTGTCGCTAAAGTGATAAAAAATAAAGAAAGCGCCGGGGAGAAATTCAGGGATTATTTTGACTGGCGGGAGAAAGTTAAGAAAATTGCCGGCCACCGGTTGCTGGCCATCCTTCGGGGTGAAAAGGAAAAAATTCTCCGGGTTGCCATCGGACCGCCGGCAGAGACGGCCCTTTCCCGGCTGCAGCGCCGTTTTGTCCATGGTGACAACCAGAGTAGTGATCAGATTGCCGAGGCGGTGGCTGACAGCTATAAGCGATTGCTGGCCCCGGCCCTTGAAAATGAAACCCGCCAGTTTTTAAGGGCGACCGCTGAAGCTGAGGCAATCAATGTTTTTGCCGAGAATCTGCGCCAATTGCTGCTGGCCCCGCCCCTGGGGCCAAAACGGCTCATGGCCCTGGACCCGGGGTTTCGCACCGGTGCCAAGCTGGTCTGCCTCGATGCCCAGGGGAAATTGTTGCACCACGAGGTTATTTATCCCACCCATGCAGCAAAAAAAATTGCTGAGGCCGCGGCCATGGTGAAGGCTTTGTGCCGGCGCTACGATATTGAAGCCATCGCTATCGGCAATGGTACTGCCGGCCGGGAAACCGAGGCTTTTGTCAGGAATATTGGTCTTCCTGAAGACATTATTATTGCCCTGGTCAATGAATCAGGGGCCTCGATTTATTCGGCTTCAAAAGTAGCCAGGGATGAGTTTCCAAATCATGACATTACCGTCCGGGGGGCGGTTTCCATCGGCCGGCGGCTCCAGGATCCCCTGGCGGAACTGGTAAAAATTGATCCCAAAGCCATTGGGGTCGGCCAGTATCAGCATGATGTTGATCAGGGGGAGTTGAAACGACGGCTGGATGAGGTGGTGGAAAGCTGTGTCAACCGTGTCGGGGTAGAAATCAATACCGCCAGCCGTGAACTGCTGGCTTATGTATCCGGACTGGGTCCGACCCTGGCCCAAAATATTATCCGTTTCCGCGATGAAAACGGTCCTTTTAGTTCCCGGCGCCAACTGCTCAAGGTGCCTCGCTTAGGCCCCAAAGCTTTTGAACAGGCCGCCGGTTTTATCCGCATCCGGGAGGGTGAAAACCCCCTTGATGCGACCGCGGTCCATCCGGAACGCTATGTTCTGGTCAGCCGCATGGCCAAAGACAGCGGTTGTTCGCTGCGGGAGTTGATGGACGATGAAACCCGGCGGCAAAAGATTGATCTTAAGCGTTATGTTACGGATACGGTTGGTATGCCGACCCTTGAGGATATCATGGCGGAACTGGCTAAACCCGGACGTGACCCCAGGCGGGAGTTTGAACGCTTTTCCTTCAAAGCCGGGATTAACCGCCTTGAGGATCTGGAAAAGGGGATGCGGCTTCCCGGCCTGGTTACCAATGTGACCAGATTCGGTGCCTTTGTGGATATCGGCGTCCACCAGGATGGCCTGGTACATATCAGCCAGCTGGCTGATGGTTTTGTTAAAGACCCGGCAGCGATTGTCAAAGTGCAGCAGCGGGTAGTGGTAACCGTTCTTGCTGTTGATTGTGAACGGCGCCGGATATCACTTTCGCTGCGGGAAAACGCCCCGGAGCATCTCGGTGAGCCGGAGTTCCAGCAGGACCTGAAAGGATGAACAATCCCGGCAGGTGGTGATTGAAGTTGCCGACAATGGCCCGGGAATTCCGCCAGATCTGCTGCCCGAGGGCTTGTTTGAGCCCTTTAAAACCAGCAAGGACGGGGGCAGCGGGCAATCGGCCTCTGGCAGGCGAAAAGGATTACGGCAAGCCTCGGGGGCAGGATGACGGCGGAGAATAGGGAGGATGGCGGGGCGCGGTTTGTGATCCAGTTGCCGCTGGAGTAGGAGGTGTCGGGAAATTTTACAGTGAGAGGTGAAAAGAAGATTTACCATGAAGTCATGAAGAGCATGAAGAAAAGCCGAAAATCCCGGCCTGTGTGGGTCTGTTGCTGATATATCTTTTCCCGTTGTCTTTTCGGTGCTTCGGTGGTGAATTTTTTTGGTCACAGACCCACGCGGACCCACACAGACAACAGCAGATAAAAAATCCCCCGGCTGGTTTGGTGTAGTTATTGACATTACTTATATAGTATGGCAACCTTTAATTGGGTACGGGAAGACATTTCGGGCGTGGCATTTTGGGAAGCCCGAAGAAACTTAACTTTTATTTGAGAGGAAGATGAAATGGAAAGGCTCATTAACCTGCATGTGAAGAAATTGCCGGAAGGATCCTATCTGGCCACTTCTG
>JAYEKE010000052.1 GCA_034660915.1 Pseudomonadota bacterium | reverse complement strand
TAGCCTTTAGCCTTTAGCCTTTAGCCTTTAGCCTTTAAAAATCAACATGTTACGTCACATAAAAGCAACATCCGCACTTTTTTTACTTTTGATAATATTCCCGGTACCAGGCAATAAAACGTTCCACCCCGGTTTTCAGCGGCGTCGACGGCCGGAAACCCACCGCCTGCTGCAGGGCATCAACATCGGCATAGGTAGCCGGCACATCACCCGGCTGGATGGGCAACATTTCCTTTTCCGCCTTCCGGCCCAGGGCCGTTTCAATGGCGCCGATAAAATCCATCAACTGCACCGGATTGTTATTGCCAATATTATAAATCCGGTAAGGTGCCGGGCTGGTTCCCGGATCTGGATCATCACCCCGCCAGTGTGGATCAGGTTCCGGCAGGTGGTCCAGCAGACGAAACATTCCTTCGACAATGTCATCAACGTAGGTAAAATCTCGCTGCATCTTGCCGTAATTAAACACCTTGATCGGCTCACCTTCAAGGATTGCCCGGGTAAAAAGAAAAAGCGCCATGTCCGGCCGCCCCCAGGGACCATAGACGGTAAAAAAACGCAGACCGGTGGTGGGCAGACCATAGAGATGACTGTAGGTATGGGCCATCAGCTCGTTGGCTTTCTTGCTGGCAGCATAGAGACTGACGGGATGATCGACATTATGGTGGACGGAAAAGGGCATCAGGGTATTAAGACCGTACACCGAACTGGAGGAAGCATAGATGAGATGTTCGATCTTATGGTGTCGGCAACCTTCAAGGATATTGAGGAAACCAACCAGGTTGCTGTCCACGTAGGATCGGGGATTTTCCAGGCTGTAGCGAACCCCGGCCTGGGCTGCCAGGTTCACTACCCGGGAAAAATCATGGCGGTCAAAAAGCTCCGCCATGCCGTCCTGATCAGCCAGGTCAAGATCGGCAAATTCAAAGCGGTCATAACCTTTCAGAATTTCCAGGCGGTCATGCTTCAAGTGGACATCATAATAGGGATTAAGATTATCCAGGCCCACCACCCGGTACCCGGCATCCAGCAATTTTTTACTGTAATGAAAACCGATAAATCCGGCAGCCCCGGTTACCAGAATGCCCATAGTAATGCCTCCATCCCTTTTCTTCGGCAGATTTTACGGACCCTTAACATAAAAAGGGAATATCAGCAAGAATCAGCCTCAAGGATGATAAAATAAGCGGCATGAAGTCAGTAACAGAAACTGTTACCGTGGTTTATAAGAGGGGAAATAGAGGACAGGAAAAGATGTATTGATTTATCCATCTCAGAAAGCTGCCAAAAAATCGGGAGAGAATTTTGTTGAATTATTAAAAAGAAGAGAAAAAATGGCGTCCCCAAGGGGATTTGAACCCCTGTCGCCGGCGTGAAAGGCCGGTGTCCTGGGCCAGGCTAGACGATGGGGACGCATGTTTAACTATTTGGAATGGCAGGGTAATAACCGTTATGTGATTACCGAGCGCATCCTTTATAGTATTACTAAGAAAATGTCAATAAAAAATCAACAAAAAATCAACCTTAACCCAAACAACCATTTTGTAATTCAGACTGCAAATCCACCCCATCTGGTGGTCTTCTCTCATAGAAAATCTGATTTTTATCTAAGGGTTCTCTCAAAAATAAGTTCGCAGAATTGGCGCTCAGATTTGGGTTTGATTTGTACGATCCGATTGAGCAAAGCCGCAGGAATAGTGAGCTATTTTGAGGACTTTGTGATTGAGGATCGTGCAAAGACAGCCTGAAGGTGAGATGCCAAAATGTGAAGTTATTTTTGAGAGAGCCCTAAGGAAGAAACAGCAAACCGCTGTAAGATTTGAGCTGCTGGTCCAAGAACCTGGCCCGAGGAATAATCGCCTCCAGTTTATCCCAGAATTTTTTCCCGTGATTTTTCACTTTTGTATGCACCAACTCATGAACAATAATGAAATCCCGTAATTCATCCGGCAAAAGGGTAAGCTTTATATTGAGGCTGATATTGTTGGCCGCCGAACAACTCCCCCACCTGGTCTGCTGCCGACGAATAGATATCCGATTAAAACTGAAGCCGTGTCTTTCGGCCAGCTGATTCAACCGTAAAATCAATGACTTCCTGGCTTCATGAGGGTTAACCGCTTCTGCCTGTTGCTGCAGGGCCCTACACTTCTTTTCAATCTCTTGTATATGTAAGCGGTGTTTTTCTATCCATGCCTTCCTGGTCCGCACTGCCTGCTCTGCCCTCGTCAGCGACATCCCTGCAGGCACTGAAACCCGGACACCCTGGAAAGGAATTACAGAGATACTGAGACGTCTGGCCCGGAGACTGGAGCGAAAACAAACCGGGCCAATCCCGTCAAGATGGAGCTGAAAAGATTTCTTCTTCATCCAATCAGTGCTATAAATGAGGGGGCAGATAAAAAATCGTCAACACCGGTCAGCAAAGCCAAAAAAAACAGAGGTTGCGATTTATGTCGCAACCCCTTGATATTACTTGGTGAGCCGTGCAGGGATCGAACCTGCGACCCTCTGATTAAAAGTCAGATGCTCTACCAACTGAGCTAACGGCCCCCGACGAAAAACAGGACAACTTCCTAGCCGATTATCCCCTGTTTGTCAAGGAAAAATCCCCCTGAAGACAACAATTATAGCGTAAAAGGATTGCCCCTGATGATGGTCTGTTCCCGATCCGGCCCCACAGAAACCACCAGCGCCGGAATACCCAGCTGTTTTTCCATAAAAAGGATATAATTCCGGGCATTCTCCGGCAGATCATCAAAAAACAGTATCCCGGTTATATCTTCCTGCCAGCCGGGCAATTGCCGGTAAACGGGAGAGCATGCTTTCAACATTTCGATGGAAGAAGGAAAATAATTCAGGCGCTGTCCCTGGTATTCATAGGCTTCACAGACGCCGATGGTCTCCAGTCCGGAAAGAACATCCAGTTTGGTAACCACAAAGCTGTCCAGGCCATTTACCATTACCGCATAGCGCAGGCCGATCAGGTCAAGCCAGCCACAACGCCGTGGCCTCCCGGTAGTAGCCCCAAATTCGCCACCTTTTTGCCGCAGCCAGCCACCATTTTCATCCTTCAGTTCAGTGGGAAAAGGTCCTTCGCCAACCCTGGTGGTATAGGCCTTGATAACCCCGGCCACCTGGCTGATCCGGTTCATGCCAAAGCCACTGGCAGCACAAGCATTGGCCGCCACTGTGGACGATGAGGTAACAAAAGGAAAAGTACCGTGATCAATATCCAGCAGCGTCCCCTGGGCTCCTTCGAAAAGAATATTCTGCTCATTGTCAACCGCTTCCTGCAGCAGGTAAGGCGTTTTCCTGACCATGGGCCGCAAGATTTCCGCAGCCCGTTCAATTTCTTCAAGAACCTCTGCGGGAGAAACCGCTTTCTCCCCGTAAATTTTTTCCAACAGTTGATTGTGGCGTTCAACGATGGCATAGAGCCGCTCTTTCAGATGTTCTCCACCTAGTTGCAGATCAATAAAACGCAGGCCGCAGCGGCTCATTTTATCTTCATAAGCCGGCCCGATACCCCGGCCGGTGGTGCCGATTTTCCGGCATCCCAAGCCGGCCTCGCGGGCCATGTCAATCAATCGATGGGTCGGCAGAATAATATGGGCTTCATCACTGATAACCAGCCGTTCCAGCGCTTTTTCATACCCCTGGGACCGCAGTTGCTCCATTTCATCCAGCAAAATGGCCGGATCCACCACTACTCCGCTGCCGATAACACATTGAGTTCCGGTATGCAGAATACCCGAAGGAATAAGATGAAAAACAAATTTTTCCCCATCAATGATCAGGGTGTGGCCGGCATTATTCCCGCCCTGGAAACGAACCACCATATCAGCCTGCGCGGTCCACAAATCAACAATTTTGCCTTTGCCCTCATCGCCCCATTGAGTGCCGATCAGTACTACGTTTGCCATGTTAGATCCTTAAAATCTTCCAGCCATTCGCCCGAGTTATGAAAAAATCAATCAAAATCCCGGAAAAATTATAGATATATTTCTTTCACCGAAACAATGTTGGGTTTTTGCAATAGGCCATCAAGTATTTCCTCAGTTATAGGAGAATCAACCTGAACCATGGAAATGGACATGCCGCCGGCATGTTCCCGACCAAACTGCATCTTACCGATATTAACCTGATTTTCACCCAGATAAGAGCCGATACTGCCAATCACACCAGGTTTGTCATGGGCATAAATAACCAGGATATGACCCACCGGCAGCGCTTCAATTTCAAACTTGTTAATCCGGACAATCCGCGGCTCGGTTTTACCAAACAAGGCTCCGGAAACCGTAAAAGACTCCCCGTTACTGCTGCCGACCAGACTGATCATGCTGGAAAAGTTACCCGCCTCCTCGGTTTTGGATTCGGTCACCATAATCCCCCGGTCTTTGGCAATAGCCGGTGCATTGACAAAATTCACCACAGTACCAACTATGGGGGTCAGCAAGCCTTTCAGCAGAGCGGTGGTAATAGGTGCCTGGTTAAGTTCAGCAACCTTGCCCTTATATTCAACCCGCACTTCACTGAGACCGCAGGTACCGCTTTCGCAGATCTGGGAATAAAAAAGACCCATCTTCTCAGCCAGGGTCAGGTACGGCCCCACAACTTTTAATACTTCAGCACTGACGCTGGGAACATTCAGGGCATTGGTTATGGTCCCATTCAGCAGATAATCAGCAATCTGCTCCGCTACGGTTATGGCCACATTCACCTGGGCCTCATCGGTGGAAGCTCCAAGATGCGGCGTACAGATAAAATTATCCAGGCTGAGAAGCGGATGGTCGGCAGACGGCGGTTCCTGCTCAAAAACATCAAAGGCCGCCCCGGCCACCACTCCCGACTTCAAGGCTTCGTAAAGATCGCCTTCATTGATAATGCCACCCCGGGCACAGTTGAGTATTCGCACCCCTTCTTTCATCCTGGCAAAAGATTCTTTGTTAATCATATGGCGGGTTTCACTGGTCATCGGCGTATGAACACTGATATAATCAGCACGCTGATATAACTCTTCCAGGCTGACCCGTTCAATGCCCATTTTAGTGGCCCGTTCCTCGGAAATAAAAGGATCGTAGGCAATCACCTTCATTTTCAGGCCCCGGGCCCGGTCCGCTACAATGCTGCCGATATTGCCAAGACCAACTACTCCGAGAGTTTTATTGAATAATTCCTTGCCCATGAACCGGTTTTTTTCCCATTTCCCCGCCTTCATTGACTGGGTAGCCTGGGGAATATTGCGGCTCAGGGACAACATCATGGAAAGGGTATGCTCCGCCGTGGTAATGGTGTTTCCTTTGGGGGTATTCATCACCACAATACCGCGCCTGGTAGCCGCTTCAATATCGACGTTATCCACCCCGATCCCGGCCCGACCAACCACTTTCAGTTTGTCGGCAGCAGCAATAATCTCACTGGTGACTTTGGTGGCACTGCGAATCGCCAGGCCATCATACCGGCCGATAACCTCAGCAAGCTCTTCCGGGGACATGCCAACCTTGACATCCACTTCAAGCTCGGGAAACTGTTTGAAAACTTCCAGCCCCTTGGGGGACATTTTATCACTGATTAATACCTTCACTTTTTATTCCCCCCGCTATTTTTTAAGCTTCAAAATCATCTGCGCCGCCCGCACCCCGCTGCGTTCATTTAATTCATAGCCAAGATCCATCAGGGCCATTTCCAGGGCGGTTAAACCGGTCAACACATCCAGATCGTCAACATAACCCAAATGAGCCAGACGGAATATTTTCCCCTTGACATGGTCCTGACCGCCGGCGATGGTCACCCCATAATCATCACGCAGAACCTTTACTACCTCTTGACCATCAATACCTTCAGGAGCTTTCACCGCGGTTACGGCATTGGACGGCTCATCCGGGGCAAAAAGTTCCAATCCCAGAGCCTGAGCTCCGGCCCGGGTAGCACTGGCTAAACGGGCATGACGAGCAAAAACTCCTTCCAGCGTTTCCTCCCTGATCATCGCCAGCACTTCCCGCAGACCGATAATCAGCGAAACCGCCGGCGTATAGGCATTCTGGCTTTTCCGCGCGTTTTTCAACTCTTTGGCAAAATCAAAATAATAACGTGGCAGGGATGATTTTTTATTAAAACCCCAGGCTTTTTGGCTGACGGCAGCAAAAGCCAGCCCGGGAGGCAGCATCAAGGCTTTCTGGGAACCGGTAACCACCACATCAAGACCCCATTCATCCATGGGCAGATCAAAAACTCCAACTCCGGTAATAGCATCGACAACCAGGATAGTCTGATCTTTGTCTTTAACCAGATCAGCAATGGCTTTTACCGGATGCATGACCCCGGTTGAAGTCTCGCTGGCCTGCATCAAAACCCCGCGGACATCCCCTTCCCGGGCCAGGCAATCGGCAATATCCCCAGGGTTTACCGCCGTCCCCCAGGGAACATCAATAACAATAGCTTCCAAACCATAACCACTGGCAATCTGGCCCCAGCGCTCACCAAATTTCCCTCCGTTCACGGCAATGACTTTATCGCCGGGAGAAAACATATTGGCGATGGTGCCTTCCATCGCTCCGGTACCCGATGAGGCAAAAACCAGCACCTCCTCTTCGGTTTGAAAGAGATATTTCAATCCGGCTCTTACTTCTTCGAAAATAGCCTTATAAGCCGGAGCCCGGTGATGAAGAATGGGCATGGACATCGCCTGTAAAACCCTAGGTGGTACCGGTGTCGGTCCCGGTGCCAGAAGATACTGTTTTTTCATGGAATAGACTCCTTCCTAAATTAAGCGATTAGCTTTTAGCAGTTAGCTATTAGCTCAATAATTACAAGATGTTTAATATCACCCACCTTCACCCGTTGGGTGTTGTTACTAATCAACGTAAGGCCCTGATTTTAAAAAGCTAATTGCTAATGGCTAACCGCTAATAGCTCAGCTTAGGTCCTTGTAAGGTTTACGGTATGGGAAAACACTTTATAACTTTCTATTACAACAACTCAAGTAAAAAAAATGGCACAGTCTGTCAAGTTAATTTTATCACGTAGTCAGTATGAAAAGCCGAAAAAATCATACACAGCTGCTACCGTGGTACGTCGGCCGTCATAGGAATAAGGCTCAGGCAAAATAAACTTGTTGAAATCCCGAACACAGCCAGGTAGCAGGGCGGCAATTTTCAAAGATCGGTAACCCTCTACTTTAATAAACAGGTAATCAGCAAAAACCGCGAATGGACCATCCAACTTCCCAGTCAGAAAAAGGATATCACGATTACCTTTCACCAAGTTCAGATAACAGGAAATATCGTTTTTAGTTCCGGGGATATCCGCAGCAGGACCAAAAAAAGGGTGCTGTTCGAGGTAACTGAGAACCGCCTCACGATACTGAAGCAATCCGTGCAGATACTTCAGGTATGGCAACAGGTCTACTGTACCCGGACCCACATCCTTGCCTTTACTTTCCTGGTATGTTTCCCGACTGAAAGGAATCTCGAGAGCAATCAGCCAATGTCCCTCAGATCCAGGATTGGAACGTTTGGAAATTACCAGCTTCAGCTGTTGGGGGAAATAGGATTGCAGGCTTTTTTTCAAAGACGGAATTAAACCACTGAAATAAGGGCCAACTTCCGAGGATATATTATCCAGTTCCAGGGTAATAGCCGGCAAGGTCTTTTTCGGCCTGATTATTTTTACCAGCGGGCGAAAAACCCAACCCTCCCGACCGGTCCTGGTACGAATTCTCACCCAGCGTCTCTGTTCCTTAACCACCTCCACCCGCGTGCGACGACTCAGGCCAAACAACCTTCGACTGCGTTTATTCGGAGCTTTTCTGACATTCAAACCAGAAACCTTGACCACGGCCCTGGTTGCCGGCACCCCACCGCTGCCGGCATATGCCAGCAGTGGAAAAAAAACCAGCCAGAAAAGCAAACAGATAATCACCGGCTGGCAAAGACGACGGGATAAAACAAGGGGGGATATAATCATAGCTATTTCAACAATTCCTCGCAGGCCCTGGCTATCTCCGGACCGTCATCGGCAAATAACGTCCGGGGGTCAAAAATCAGCTGATCATCAAGGATCCTGGTAATAATGGGAAGAGGCCGGGAACGGAAAAACCGCTCCAACTCCGAGGCTGAATGATTATCCACCTGCAAAGCTACCAGCCAGGTAGGAATTTCAACCATTGGCAAGGCTCCGCCGCCAGCCCGGGATATTCCCTCTTTCACCGTCAGGCTAAAACCGGAAACATTCCCCAGCCGGCGGTGGATCTGTCCCTTCAGACGGTTTGCCCGCCGGCGAAGCTCAGCTGGTGACAGGGTCAACATCGCCAGGGTTGGCAGAGAGGAAACCGCCTTTTCTTCATCAAGGTAACATTTCAGTACTTCTTCCAGGAAAACCAGGGTCAGTTTATCAATCCTCAGGGCCCGATTCAAAGGATGCCGCTTCACCTGTTCAATCAAATCCCGACGGCCAACCACGATTCCGGCCTGGGGACCACCAACCAGTTTATCGCCGCTGAAGGTAACCACGCCAACCCCGGTTTTAACTACCTGACGTACCGTGGGTTCCCCACCAACACCATAGGCACTGAGATCCATCATACAACCGCTGCCAAGATCTTCAATCACCGGCAGGAAAAATCGCTCCGCCAGCTTTACCAACTCAACCGAATCAACGGCGGAAGTGAAGCCTGAAACCCGGTAATTGCTGGTATGAACTTTTAGAATCAGGGCCGTCTCGTCATTGATTGCCTGTTCATAATCGGCCGGATGAGTCCGGTTGGTGGTTCCCACCTCCCGCAATATTGCCCCACCCTGGGCAATAACCTCAGGGATCCGGAAAGCCCCGCCGATTTCAATCATTTCACCCCGGGAGATAATCACTTCCCGGCCGGCAGCCAGCGCCGAAAGCACCAGCAACACCGCCCCGGCATTATTGTTGACCACCATCGCCGCTTCCGCCCCCGTCAGCCGGCAAAGCAGCTCTTCAACATTATCATAGCGGATTCCACGACGACCGGATTCCAGATTATATTCCAGGTTTGAATAGCGGCAGGCAATCTCATTGGCCTGTTTCAAAGCCGCGGTCGGCAATGGCGAGCGCCCCAGGTTCGTGTGGATCACTACCCCGGTGGCATTGATGACCCGTTTCAACCGTGGGGCCAGCTGCATTTCCAGAGTTTCAGCTAAATGGGCGAAAAAAACCGGCAGGGAAAAAAGTTCTTCAACCTGGAGATTTTCGGCCATCACCTGTTTTTTGATTTTCTCCAATTCCAGGCGAACTAATTCCACTACCAGGTTGCGCGGATAACGTTCCAACAACAGCTGCATTTCCGCTTTACGGAGCAATTCATCCACTGCCGGCAGCCGGGCCAGGTTTTTCTGCAGTTTACTGTTTTCTTTCATCAATCTTACTCCTGCCGATATCCCTGAAATTATTCAGCTATCGTGAAGTGGGGACAGAATTCAATTCCGACCCTTCGAGTACCAAGCGAAGCGAAGTTCGCTGATTTTCTCTGCCACTTAAGTGACAGTCATAGCAAACCGAATATTTAACTTCTGGGCTAGTATATCTTAACATAGCGAAAATTCATTAAAAGTCTATAAAAAATCTGGAATCCTGCAATCAGAAAACGGTTATCAGGGACTCAATCCGGGTTGTTTTAGGGACGGATTTTGACAATCCGACTTTCCTCCCGGGGAAGCAATTTATGCAGTTTTTCCTGCATTACTTTCGCCTTTTCCCTGCTCGTCCCATCGGAGAGGTATACCCGTTGCCAAATACCTTTTTTGCCAAGATCAACCCTTACCGGATAGGCGGCAAAACCATTTTTCCGCAATTTGGCAAGCTGACGGTCCAGACCTGCTTTTGTTTTGAAAGAACCTACCTGGATGACATAGGAAAATACCCGGGGAAGCTTAACTTTGCCGGCAACGGTTTTGCCGGCCGATTTTTTGACTATCTTCGCGGTTTTCTCCCGGGCATGAGCAACGGGAAGCGGCACCGTCCTCCCGGTGTTTTTTGGGGCCTCAACCTCAATAACAGGAACTGGACTTATAACTTTTCCATCCTTTGGCAATTGAACCAGGTCCCGGTTTTTTATCTCGGTTACTGTTTTTTCTCCACTTTTTGTCTTTGCGTCGTCCATCACCGTTTTTTTCAGCGGCTTTTCAGCCGGCTTGACAATATCCTTCTCCGATTTCACTATCGTAGATTTTTGGAGAGCAACCGGTTTTTTTGCTGACGGCAGGGACGCGGAATAAACCTGCTGCTGCCGGGAAACCGGTCTGCCGACATCTTCCACCAGTTTCGATCCCGGATTCCGCTGATACAACCAGACTCCACTACCAACACTAATCACCACCAAAACCGAGAACAACAGAAGAAAGTAGCGATTACGGTTTGGCGTCACAACCAAAGAAGGAACAAATAAGTCTTCGGGCTTACCTGGTTTCAGCTCATCCTCCGTTTCAACATCCGCCCCCATTTTATCTACTTCATCATCAAGATCGAAGATTTCGGCAAATTCCCCTTCCAGGTCCGCATCAATATCCTTATCCCCCCATAAATCATCCAGAAAACGGATAGCTTCATCCTCACCAGCTGGGACCTTCCGCTCTGATGAGTGAGGACTATTGTCCACCTCGGGCTGCAACAATCCCCCACAAGCAGGACAAACACTCGCACCATCTTCCGAAAACCACAATTTACATGCAGGACAATACATAACCAATCCCCTTTCTTCCCCGACAGCGCCTGAATAAGATCGCTACTTCATCGCTTCCGGACTACCATATACTTTTTCTCCCTTCCCGGCAAGTATGTTCCGGGCTTGCGGGACTGTAAGGGGGCAGGGTCATTTTTTATCCCGGGATAAAAAATGACCCTGTCCCCTTCTTCTTTGGAGATTTTTATTTGACAATCCTAAGAAAATTGTTTATGGAATGACAGCTTTTCCAATTCCATCTCAGGTTCGGGGAAATCGGATTTTTCCGAACCATACGCCCTGCAAGGGAGGATATCTTGATGCCGGTTATAACTATTTCGAAAGAATTCGCTTCTGGAGGCCTGGAAATCGCCAAAAAGCTGGCTAAAGTGCTGAATGTAGATTATTTCGACAAACAGATTGTTGAACAGGTAGCCGCCCAGGCCAAGGTCAGCACTGATAATGTCCTTGATTATGAAGAGGAACGCCACATCAGTCTGCGGGCTTATCTGTCCAGAGTTATTGATTATGATTTTCTCAAGCAGGAAAAGGATAAAGAACCTGAGGAATTACCCGAAGAAACAACCTACGATGACCGTAAGAAAATCCCCTTTGCCCTTGGCTCTCAGGGATGGATTGACAGTGATATCTACCGGGAAATGATCATCCGGATAATTACCAGTCTGGGTCAGCGGCAACATGTTTTGATTGTTGGCCGGGGTGGTCAGTGTATTCTGCAAGATAATCCGAACACTATCCATATCCGTATCGTTGGAGCCTTTGAGGATCGGGTTAAAAGAACCATGGGTGAGAACCTCAACCTGAGCGAATCACAGGCTGAAAAACTGGTCAGAGAGATGGATAAGAAAAGTCGTGAATACATTAAATATTATTTTAAAAAAGACTGGGCGGATCCTTTAAGCTACCACGTGGTCCTTAATACCAGCCGGGTTCCAGCGGAATCGACGGTCAGCTGGCTCTCCAGCCTGGCCATTGAATCGATGACTAAACCATAAGCTAAACCTAAGTTAAGCAATTAGCATTTAGCTCTTAGCATTTAGCTCTTAGCATTTAGCATTTAGCTGAGTAAAATTAAGGTATTACGTTAACAATACACAGTACCCAGCAGGTAAACAGTATATATATAGTGAAATCGCTTTAATCATTAAACTAATAGCTAACGGCTAAAAGCTAACGGCTAAAAGCTAATCGCTCAATTTAAGATAAAGGTACATTCGAGAAAGATACGCACACAAAAACTGTTGGGGCTCGAAACATAAGCCCCTGACCGCGATAAAACCGCTTGGATCCCCGATCATGAAGGGACTGAGACGGTAGGTCATACACAACCGTATTGTAATTCGCGAATCTGGCCGACAACTTTGGCCTGTCCATGTTCGTAAGTGTAGCCTGCCATTTCATTTCCGGCAGGCTTTTTTTGTGGCTGGTGCCAAAAACTAAGGGTTCTCTCAAAAATAAGTTCGCAGAATTGGCGCTCAGATTTGGGTTTGATTTGTGCGATCCGATTGAGCAAAGCCGCAGGAATAGTGAGCTATTTTGAGGACTTTGTGATTGAGGATCGTGCAAAGACAGCCTGAAGATGAGATGCCAAAATGTGAAGTTATTTTTGAGAGGACCCAAAGGAGAACTCTGATGACAGATAAACCTGTTACTATCGCCCGAATTCAGGAAATGAAAACCAGGGGAGAAAAAATATCGATGGTCACCGGCTACGATTACCCCTTTGCCCGTTTCCTTGACCAGAGCGGCATTGATATGATCCTGGTGGGAGATTCTGTTGGGGTGGTGGTTGCCGGTTATCCTAATACCCTGCCGGTTACCGTCGATGAAATGATCTATCACGGCAAAGCCGTCATGCGGGGAAACAGCCGGGCTCTGGTAGTCATCGACATGCCGTTCATGAGTTATCAGATCAGTATTGAAGATGCCAAACGTCAGGCAGGCAAGATCATGCAGCAAACCGGCGCCGCAGCCGTCAAGCTGGAAGGTGGCGTTTCCATGGCGGCCACCATTGAGGCCCTGACAACCATCGGAATTCCGGTACTGGCCCATATCGGCCTGACCCCCCAGGCCGTCAATCAGCTGGGCGGTTACCGGGTCCAGAGAGAAAAGGAACAGCTGCTGGCGGATGCCAAAGCCGTTACTGATGCGGGAGCCTTTGGACTGGTTATCGAATGTGTCCCCGCTGACATTGCGGCGGAAATCACCAGTTCAGTCAGTATCCCGACCATCGGCATCGGCGCTGGTCCTGCCTGTGACGGACAGGTACTGGTACTTCATGATCTTTTAGGTCTTTTTGATCGTTTCAGGCCCTCTTTTGTCAAGCAATATGCCAACCTCGGGCCTGAGATTATCAAGGCATTCCAGCAATACCATCAGGAAGTAAAAGATGGCAGCTTCCCCACTGAAAAGCACAGTTTCCGTTAAGATGAAGATTTTTACAGATTCCGAACAGATGCAACAATATGTACTGTCCCAACGGGCCGCGGGGAAAACTATTGCCCTGATCCCGACCATGGGCTACCTGCACCGGGGCCATGCCACCCTGATGGAACAAGCCCGCCCGACTGCCGAGATCGTGATTGTTTCCATTTTTGTCAATCCGCTGCAGTTTGGCCCCCGGGAAGATCTTGATATCTACCCCCGGGACTTTGAAGGCGACTGCCGAACCTGTGAACAGGCTGGAGTTGATATAATTTTCAGTCCCCGGATGCCAGATATCTATCCAGCAGGATTTCAGACAGAAGTATCCGTTGCGAAGATTACCAGGGGCTTATGCGGCGCTCATCGTCCCGGTCATTTTAACGGTGTTACGACGGTGGTAGCCAAACTTTTCAATCTTACGTTGCCAAACAAGGCATTTTTTGGTGAAAAAGACTATCAACAGCTGGCCGCCATCAGGCAAATGGTGAACGATCTCAACTTTCCCATCGAAATTATCGGGGTTCCCATCGTCCGTGAAGCGGACGGCCTGGCAATGAGCTCCCGGAACGTCTACCTCTCACCATCACAAAGGAAGGCAGCGCTGTCCCTGTCCCGCGGTCTTTTCCGGGCCCGTGAAGCTTTTAAACAGGGAGAGCGCCAATCATCAATCCTGAGGCAAACCGTCAGGAATACGATTCAGGCGGATTCTGATCAAGACTGCCGGCTTGAATACCTGGCAGTTTGTGATCCGGAAACATTGGTGGAAATTGAACAGATAGAAAAAGGGGCAGTCATCGCTTTAGCTGTCCGGGTGGGAAAAACCAGACTTATTGACAACATATTATTAAGGTATACGGTATAGGGTATAAGGTTTACGGTTCCTTAAACCCTTAAAACTTGCAGTCTAACTAAGAAGATAAGGGTTTTACGAAACCATCATTATTGCCAGAAAGGAGCAAGACATCATGTTGCGAACCATGTTTAAATCAAAAATCCATCGGGCCACGGTTACCGATGCCAACCTTGGCTATGAAGGTAGCATAACTATTGATAAAACCCTGATCGATGCAGCGGATATCCTGCCATATGAGCTGGTTCACATCTACAACCTCACCAACGGAGAACGGTTTTCAACCTATGTCATCGAGGGAGAAGCTGACGGCGGAGAAATATGTATTAATGGTGCTGCCGCCCATAAAGCCCGCAAAGGCGACATGGTGATTATTGCCTCCTATGTTCAGGTTGATAATCGGGAAATAGCCGAGCTTAAACCGATAGTTATTTTGGTCGACTCCAAAAATCAAAGGGTCAAAAATGCCTGAGCAAGCATTGCATAATAGTCAGTCTCCATCCGGAAACTAATCTTCCCGGATGGGCTATTAGCTATTAGCCTTCAGCTATCAGCTTAACCACTTGTTTTCCGATATTTTACTGAATGCTGACGGCTGATCGCGTTCATCAAGAAATGAACGTTACCGGATGAGCACTAGTCAGGATTCACACAAAAATAAAAAAACCGGTTGTCAAAATGACAGCCGGTTTTTTATTCATAGCTACTACAAAAGATGCTAATTTATACCATATCGTCGCTTTTTGGCCAGGCGTTTGAGGGCTTCCAGATGTTTCTTTTTCTTACGAACACTGGGTTTTTCATAATGCCGCCGTTTTTTCAACTCACGGAATAAGCCGGATTTATTCAGCTTGTTTTTCAGTAATTTAATCGCCCGTTCAACGTCATTATCAATAACCTTGATTTCCATCTAAACCCCTTCTTCCTATCAATCTGGATAAATCATCCGGCCCAAACCGGACAGCTCCAAGAGAAAAATAAAATGTATTAATAACATAAGCCCGTGCCAGTATGGCAAAAAGAGGACATTACTTACTATATTTCCACATGGTTGTCAATATATTTTTCATACAATTCCTCCAGTTGCTGATAGTAATGACCGGTCAGACCGGGATAATCCCTTCCCACTGATTCAACTTGTAATCCCATCTCTTCAGGCAACCAGGACAGCCCGGTAAAAATCTTGTTTTCCAGCCCCAGGGTAATCTCTTTCATTGCCTCCAGAGAGCCTAATGCCGCCACGTTTTCCCCATAGCGATCCTGCAAATCGATAAAACGCTGCAGAAGAGTAACAATTTTTTCATGCTGCACCCTTTTATCGGCGTAGAATACCAGCTCTTTTTCATCAACAGGCTGAAGCAAATCCAGCTGAAGACGAACATGGTGTCTGACCACCCATGCTACCGGTTTCAAACCTTTTTCATCCAGCCAGTCAGCACCTACCCGCGCATGATCTTCGCCGGTTTTCAAGGTTGCAAACTTGGCAATATCATGCAATACACCGGCTGCCGCCAACAATGCCATATTCTGCTGCCGGCCAATATCATTCAAAGCCTCGCCCAATATCAAGGAAATTTTGGCTACGGCAACGCTATGACCGACAATATGAACCGGTACCGAGCGCTCCCGCAAAAGGGAAAAACTGGTTTCAAGGTCAGGAATCACGCGCATTCCCCCGGCATAAAGTCAGAACCATATCCTCCATAATAATGGGTTCAGGAATTTTTGAGGATTTCAGGCGAAAATCTACTTCAGAGAGCAGCGAGAAACTATCAGACAGTCGGGATAAAGGAAATTTATTCAACTGGCGGCGGATTTTCTGGACTACAAAGGGCGGCACCCTTAATGTTCGGGCTAAATCACCCGCCGATTTGCCGCGGCTGGACGGAGAAGAGGCCAGGGCCAGCAGACGATAGTGACGGACTACCATACTCAGGATAACCAGTGGCACTGTTTTATCCTGCAGCAACCGGTTAAGCAGCTGTAATGATTTCTTAACATTCCCGGCGCCGAGTTCATCAACCAGGGTAAAAATATTTCCGGCTGCAGTACCACAACCCAGCAGTTCAAGCTCCTCAGATTTAACCACCCCTCCAGAACCGACAAACAATGCCAACTTCTCCGCCTCACGGAAAATAAGCTGAAGATTTCCATCATGATAATGCATCAGGGTATCAATCACCTGGGGGGCAAAGCTGACATCATATTTTTCCCCATGTCTGGCCATCAGCTTTCGCACTTCAGCCGGCGGCAGATGATCAGTTTTAATTACTTCTCCATATTTTTTTACCGCCTTAACAAACGGTAAACGGCCATCTACCTTCACTGCGGTAAAGAACAAGAATAGACCGCTGGTATCATGGTGAGCGTCCAGCCATTCCTGCAACAGTTTGGCATCATTTTTTTTCAGCCTGTCCAGGTGACTAAGGACTATAATTTTTTTTTCAGCAAATAGTGACAGAGCATCCCAGTTGAAAAGGATCTCTTCCAGTGAAACCTGCGAATAATCATACTGTTCAACGGTTATGGTCTCTTGTTGCTGGATAAGTTTCTTCAGGGAAGAGAAAAGGTAGGAAACCGGATAATCTTCCTGGCCATAGACCAGGCAGCAACCAAATTCAGCCCCCAGTGAGGCAGCCTGCTTCAGATTTTTATCAAGCCGGGATAACATTAGAAATCAATAAATAATCGATCATGAATATTCTCAGCCAACACTTTGCAGACTTTTTGCATGGCAATACGTTTCTGGATCTGGACATCATTGGGGACACCACTGGTATGATATTCTTCCACTTCGGTCATCCTGTTATTCTGCCAGATGACAAAATCCCGGCGAACATCACGGGCCTCCACCTCAATTTTCACCTTAACCCGGTATTCATAGGTCTGATCATCCCCAACGTAAGAAATACTGTTGGTGGAAATATTTAAAACCGCACCGCTGATAACCAGATCAGCATCCTTCTCACCAACTACTTTAAGCCGCTTGCTGCGGGAAAACTCATTCACCAGGGAGTTTACCATATAAGTTTCCACCAGACTCTCGTAGGTTTGGTTGCCAAAAGGTATGATAGCGACAGTTTTAATATCCGCCGGCAGGTTATTACCAGAACCACGGAAATGATATCCCAGACAGGCTGGCAGGAAAAGGACAACAATAAGGAATACTGTTAGACTTCTAATAATGAAAACTCCTTCCGTTAATCTTAAGCCCTTAACCCTTAGTGAATATTCGGGCACGTTTTCAAAAAAGCAATAATACTCTCACAGAGGTATAGAGAAACCAGTTATTTGCTCTCTGTGACTCCGCGTCTGGTAAAATTTTTTTTGCCCTGCGTCCTGAATTTGTGATAATTCACTTTCCCGCCTTCCTTCGCCTGCGGTCCGTACTGGTTTGCACGTTTGCTTCGCCGTGCTTCGCGGGGGGACACTCTTGACTATCGCT
>JAYEKE010000051.1 GCA_034660915.1 Pseudomonadota bacterium | reverse complement strand
TGGAAAGCGGCATTCTTGATGCCGGGATTACCGGTCATGACTGGGTTAAGGAAAATGATGCCAAAGTACTGGAACTAACTGAATTGCAGTATGCCAAGGCGACGCTCAATAAAGTCCGCTGGGTGCTAGCGGCTAAAAAAGACGGCCCAATCAGTTCAGTCAAGGACCTGGAAGGTAAAACCGTGGCGACTGAAGTGGTGAACCTGGCGACCAGTTATCTGCAGAAAAAAGGAGTCCAGGCTAAAGTTGAGTACTCATATGGGGCAACGGAGGTGAAAGTCCCCCATCTTGCCGATGCTGTCATTGAGATTACTGAAACCGGTTCATCATTGAGGGCCAATAATCTGGAAATAATCGATACGGTCCTGGAGACTTCAACGGTCTTTATCGCCAACCAGAAATCCTATAACGATTCCTGGAAAAAAGATAAAGTTGAGCGTTTGATAATGTTGTTACAAGGGGCGCTGGAGGCCCGAACCTGGGTTGGCTTCATGTTCAATATTAAACGCCGGCAGCTCAAGGAAGCCATTGCCGCCCTGCCGGCTGAAAAGGTGCCGACCATATCCCAGCTGGTTGATGAACAATGGGTGGATGTATTTGTGGCCCTGAGACAGTCAGTGGTGAGGGATCTGATTCCTGAATTGAAAGCTGTCGGTGCTAAAGGTATTGTCGAATTTCCCTTGAGCAAGTATATTGATTAACTTTTTGTTTCTGACTCGCGGGGATAAAAGGCTTGACAAAAAGGTGTGATTTTGTTAGCTACTACCCGACGTTTATATCTGAACTAAATAGGTTTTTAGTCATGAGGAGGTTGACCCTTGGCAAATCATAAATCAGCATTAAAGCGGATGCGCCAGAATGAAAAACGCCGGTTAATAAATCGGCAGGTGGTATCCCAGATGAGATCTTCGATTAAAAAGTTTCAGCTGGCGGCAGAGGAAGGGAAAAATCCTGAAACCCTGCAGGAAAGCTTACAGCGAGTTTCTGTCATTATTGACAAGGCAGCCAGCAAAGGGGTTATCCATCGAAAAAATGCTTCCCGGAAAATTTCCCGGTTAACGCGGTTGTGTAACCAGGTTGGGGAAACTGAGGTGGCTCAGGCCTGATTGGTTTGAGATTTAATCTGAATGGCGTAAAAAAAGGATACCAGCTTAGCTGGTATCCTTTTTGTCTTTTCAAACCTCAGGATTTTATCTGGGGTTATTGGAGAACTATCCGGTGATAACGTTTTTTACCGGCCCGCAGCATTATCTGTCCATCATTGAAATCGCTTTGAGTGATTCCTCGGTCTTCTGTCACCCGGCTGTCATTACAGTAACCACCACCCTGCTGCAGCAGGCGTCTGGACTGTCCCTTGGAAGAACAGAGACCGGTTTTAATGAATAGTTCTACTATGGTTATTCCTTTTTTCAGTTGCAGCCGGGTTATGGTACTCTGTGGCAGTGAATCAGGAGATTCAGACGGTTTAATGGCAGTAATGGCCGATGATGTCTTAATCCGGTTGTCGGGGTCGGCGGAACCGAATTGTCCTGTCGCTGTCCGATATGCCCCGGCAGCTTTCTGCGGTCCATGGACCAGGGAAGTGACTTCATATGCCAGAATTTCTTTAACCCGGTTGATGGCCTGATCCTCCATTTGTTCCAGCTCGCTGATTTCCGCCAGCGGCAGGAAAGTAAAGAGCCGTAAAAGCCGGCCTCTCTCCCCATCTTCACAATTACGCCAGAACTGATAGAAATCATATACAGAAGTACGTTTTTCATCCAGCCAGACAGCTCCGGCAGCTGTTTTACCGAATTTTTCCCCGTTGCTGGTGGTTAAGAGCGGGAAAGTGATACCATATGTCTCTTTTCCCTCCATCCGGCGGATTAAATCAACACCGGCGACAATATTGCCCCATTGATCCTGTCCTCCCATCTGGATGGTGCACTGGTAATCACGGTTTAGAATATAGAAATCATATGCCTGCAGCAGCATATAGTTAAATTCAATGAATGAGAGGCCGCTATCAAGCCGTTGGCGATAGGATTCGGCAGTCAGCATCCGGTTGACGCTGAAGTGGCGGCCAACATCTCGAAGGAAATCGATATAGGTCAGTTTTTCCAGCCAGTCGGCATTGTTGATCAGCAATCCCTGTCCGGGCTCCAGCTTTAGAAAGCGTTCCAGTTGTCGCCGGATGCCGATTCCATTCAGATCAATATCTTCACGGGTCAGCAGCTGGCGCATCTCGGTTTTGCCACTGGGGTCTCCAACCATGGCCGTCCCCCCACCGAGTACAGCGATGGGACGATGTCCTGCCCGTTGCAGATGCATCATGGCAATGATTGGTATAAGACTGCCCACATGGAGACTGTCGGCAGTTGGATCAAAGCCGATATAAAAAGTCTGCGATTCTGCGGCCAGCTTGTCCTGTAATTCCTGCTCATGGGTTGCCTGATAGATGAAACCGCGACTTTCCAGTTGATTGTATACTTGTTGCAATATGGCGTTACCTATCAATTCAGATGTTATCTGGGAGCTTGTCCGAGAATAGAACTTTTTTCTCGAATAACGCAGAGTTGGGGCAAGATGGCATTTTCGGGCAGCCTCCTAGCTCATCTCCAGGATCTGCTTGGCTTGCCGCAGGCGGTTATTGCCCTCTTTGAACTGGGACATGGCCGCCAGGATTAATTCAACAATTTCATCTTTCCCCTCTTTTTTTGCCTGGGCGGCCCATTTTTTATAGTCTTCCTGGTGACTTTCATTGTGATCTATCCAGTGGCCCAGCAGTAGATCAATTTTTTCCTCAAAGTTCATGCTTTGTTGCTCGCCACAGGGGTTGTCGTGATCATGGTGTTCGTGCATGGTTTACTCCTTTGTGCTTTTCTGGTCATCGGCAATTTTCAGGTAGGATACCCCGATGTCCTGTTCATCATTGAGACTGTCTATCCGCAGAATATACTGATGGGGAATACAGATAAAATTGACCTGGGAAAATTCTTTCCGTAAAGCATCATCTTCCGGGGAAATAATCAGTCGTTTTTTATCTTCAAAAATAAAGTCGGAAACCTCGATAAAACCAAACATTTCCGATTCGCCAATGCTGCGAGCCAGCAGGGAATAATTCCGGTTCCCGGTTTTAAATTGTACCCGGTAAATATGGGTTGTTTTATTATTCATTGAAATAACAATCCGTGATTATCGTCTGATTCGTGCGGCGGCCAATACCGCTATGAGCCAAGCCCGAACATCCGTAAACATTCGACTACGTTTTCAAAAAAGATAAAAAATACTCTCACAGAGGCACAAAGTCACAGAGAACCCGAGTCATTTGCCCTCTGTGACTCCGTGTCTCTGTGAGAAATAATAAAAATTTGTCAATCTATAGACAAAGTCGAATATTTACGAACATCCGGCAATATGTCCCTGACAACACAAGCAGAAAAGTTGAGTTATCAATAAATGGGGATAATTGCAAGTGGTTCTTCAGAGCTGAAAGGGATTAATCCAAGGTTCACGGTCAGGTTGGTTTTTTTCGATTTTTATTCCGCTTGCTGCCATATCTTTTTCCTGCCGGTCTTTTTGCTGGTTTGCCCATTGGCTTCCTGGCGGTTCGCTGGCGTTTTCGTGGTCGTTTGATATCGGTGCGAAAATCATCATTTTCAGCCCAGAGAATATCAATTTTTCCCACCAGGGTTTCAATGGGTTCAAGGAAAAAAGCATCATCTTCACTGGCCAGGGAAATGGCCTTGCCGCTGGCTCCCACCCGGGCTGTTCGGCCTATGCGATGGACATAGTCTTCGGCATCCTGGGGCAGGTCAAAATTAAAAACATGGGTAACGTTGTCAATGTGCAGGCCCCGGGAGGCCACATCAGTGGCGATCAGAATGGTGATTTCTTTCTTTTTGAACCGTTCAAGGATGGCCAATCGTTTTTTCTGGGGTACATCACCGGTTAACGCAGCGGCGGGGTAGTGATTAACTTTAAGATAATCCACCAGAATTTCCGCCATTCTTTTGGTGTTGCAGAAAACCAGGGATCGCTCCGGAGTTTCCCTGGCCAGCAGGCCGAAGAACAGGGGAATTTTTTCTTTCTTACCTACATGGTAAAGACCCTGCTGGATTTTTTCGGCAGCCAGCTGGTTGGGGGTAATGACAATGGATTCAGTAATATCCAGATGTTCGTAGGCCAGTTCCATCACCCGGTAGGAAAGAGTGGCGGAAAAGAGCAGGGACTGTCTTTTATTATAGGGGGAACAGCGACGTAAGATGTAGCGGAGATCCGGAATAAATCCAAGATCAAACATGCGGTCGGCTTCGTCAATGATCAGGACTTCTATGGCTTTAAGATTGAAAATCTTTTGTTTGAAATAATCAATCAATCGTCCGGGGGTGGCAATGATAATATCAATGTCATGCTGTTTGAGCGCTTCTCGCTGCTTTTCATAATCGATGCCGCCAAAAATAGCTTGAACCACCAAACCTGTATGGCTGCCGAGCAGTTTGGCTTCCTGATGGATCTGGAGGACCAGCTCCCGAGTCGGGGCCATGATCAGGGCTCGAGGCTGTTTTTTGCCCTTCTGTGCTGTTGTAGTGTGCAAAAGCCGATTAAATAAAGCGACCAGGAAGACAGCTGTTTTCCCGGTTCCGGTTTGTGATTGAGCGGCAATATTTTTTCCG
>JAYEKE010000050.1 GCA_034660915.1 Pseudomonadota bacterium | reverse complement strand
ATTAATCCTGGTCTGACCAAGTTTATGGTGAGAAAAGACTTCATCCTTGCAATGAGCCATAAAACGGCGCAGGAACCGGTCTGGATATTGGCCTTCATCCTTGAAAGTGGTTTCACCAAAATGATAGAGAACCCCTGTATCCAGATGCAGAATAATTTCGGCCTGATGCTTTTCACGATGAACCCGGATCTGATGCTGCTGAAAATTGGCGTCAAGGTATCCCAGGTTGACAGCCCCCTGTTTCAACGCCACCTTCCCCTCTTCATAAAAATCCTGTCGCAGGACATCATTGACCTGAAGTGGAAATGCGGACACTAAACCCCGCAATTGCGGAGCAGAGTCGCCCGGCCCGGTCAGTTCCAGTTCAACCCGGGTTATCAATAACGGCTCGCCGGGGTTGATTTTGACTCGCAGGGTATATTCTTTAAAATCATCTTGATCTATACGACTCTTCGTCTGACTGTTAAAATAGCCATAGGGTTGTAAAGCATCACTAACCAGCTTGGGCAATTGACTTTGATAATGTTTGAGCCAGCGCATATGGACCTGGCTTTTATCAATCAGAACGGCAGGAAGACTGATAGCTGTTTCGAGTATTTCCTGCAACTCTTTGTTGCCGGCAACCTGAAGATCAAGCCGCAAAGAATCTGCACTGCCGGAAACAGGGAAGAGCAGAAGAAAGCAAAGGATAACAAGAAAGTGCCGCATAAAAATAGAAAACCCTGCAATCAGTGAAAAGTAAGTACTAAAATTCTGTCTTCTGATTCCTGAATTCTGACTTCTATTGATAAATCCATGAAACCGAAGCGATAATTAAGATATTAATTTCAGCTTGTTACTTTAAATCAGAAAGTTGAACTATTATTTTTTACCACCCTGTTTTATCAACTGTCAAGAAAGTTCAATCGGTGGGAAGCAGAAATAGTTTTTTCCCATTGACATGTAGTTTAAGAATTCACATAGGAAAATATTATAAATAATCAGAAAGATAAAGTTAATTTATCGCAAGTATTTTATTTGCCATGACTGCCACTTAAGTGGTAGAAAAAATCAGTAAATTTCGCTTCGCTTGGCACTCAAAGGGGACAGAATTGAATCCTGTTTGATTGCACGGCCGGGGACATTGCTTTAGTGCGCCCCACAAGCCGGCTATGGACGGCCGGCGAGAATGAGCGAGAACCAGGCCGGAACATCCCTGGGAAAAGGACCAAAAATGGACAATACCGCAAAATTACGGAAAGATGCCGAAAGCATTTACCGCCGGGCAATTGAGGCGGTCAACCCCATAACGGCAATCAACAGCCATGTCAAACGCCAGGGGCAACAGCTGATCTGTGAAGGCAAGGTTTTTAATCTTGAACATTTCCGGCATATTTACCTGGTGGGAGCCGGCAAGGCCGGGGCCGCCATGGCCGCCGCTATGGAGGAATTATTAGGTAATCAAATGACTGCCGGACTGGTGGTGGTTAAATATGGTCACCTGTCCCCGGTCAAAAAAACAAAAATCATCGAAGCCGGTCATCCGCTTCCCGATCAGAAAGGCGTTGAGGGAGCTAACGAACTGGTTTCAGTCCTTGGAGATACTACTGCTGAAGACCTGGTCATCTGCCTGATTTCCGGTGGTGGATCGGCACTATTACCGCTGCCGGCTGCCGGCCTGACCCTGGATGAAAAGCAAAAGACTACCCAGGCCTTGCTGGCCTGCGGAGCCGATATTACCGAGATCAATGCCATCAGAAAGCACCTGTCACAGCTAAAAGGCGGACAACTGGCCCGGCTGATTGCCCCGGCAACTACTATCTCCCTGATTCTTTCCGACGTTATAGGCGACCCCCTGAACAGCATCGCTTCCGGACCTACGATCGGCGATCCCACTACCTTCGACCTATGCCTGAAGATCATCGAAAAATATCAGCTGTCAGCAACACTGCCCCCAGCAGTCATGAAACATCTGCGCCAGGGTGCCGCGGGAACCATCGCCGAAACGCCAAAGCCTGAAGACCCTATTTTTAATCGAGTCAGCAACCGCATCATTGCCAGCAATCGCCAGGCAGTTGAAGCTGCTGCCGAGATGGCTCAAGAACTGGGATACCACCCTCTGATCCTCTCCACTTTTATCGAAGGGGAAACCCGGGAAATCGCCCGCATGCATGCCGCTATCGCCAGGGAAATTCATCACAGCAGCAACCCGCTTCCCTCCCCGGCCTGCATAATCAGCGGCGGTGAAACCACCGTCACCATTACCGGTGATGGTCTGGGAGGTCGCAACCAGGAATTTGCCCTGGCTGCCGCCCTTGATATCGATGGCCTGCCTAACACAGTCATGATGAGCATCGGCACTGACGGCACCGACGGTCCCACCGACGCGGCCGGCGCCATCGCTGACGGACAAACCATCGAACGGGCCCATAAACTGGGTCTCAATCCCCGGAAATATCTTGACAACAACAATGCCTATCACTTTTTTTCCCAACTCCACGACTTGCTGATCACCGGCCCCACCAAGACCAATGTGATGGATATTCGCCTGATTCTGACGGGAAGATAAAAAAAGGGTGATGTCCTCCGGGACACCACCCTTTTCAGTAAAGCTATTTTTTTACTATTCAGGAAACTTTATCAAATTTGCTCGCGGGCACCCCGCAGACACTACATTTATCTGGACATGAACCAGAGATGGTATTACCACAGACACTGCAGACATAAATATCTTCATCAGGCAGGTCGCCACCGGCTTCCAGGCTGGCGGCAGCTTGTTCATAGAGGCCAAAATGGACTTCCTCCACTACATTGGCCCATTCGAGCATTCTCAACGCTCCTTTTTCCCCTTCTTCCTTGGCAACTGCAATAAATTCCGGGTACATGGTCTTAAATTCATACCCTTCACCCGCAACTGCCGCCTTCAGGTTGGCCTTGGTATCTCCAATCCCGCCCATGGCTTTAAAATGACCAAGGGCATGGACCGTTTCAGCTGCTGCCGCCGCCCGAAACAATTTGGCAATCTGTTTAAAGCCTTCCTTGTCAGCCTGGCTGGCAAATGCAAGATACTTACGGTTGGCCTGGCTCTCACCGGCAAATGCCGCGGCTAAATTATCCATTGTTTTTCCCATGATTTCCCCCTGTCTGATTGTTTTAAATAGAAGCTTAGCTAACCTGATAAAGGATAGTTACTAAATATAATTCATTTAGTCAAGTTATTTATCTCAATTTATCAGGCAGTAAAACCCCACGCAGCAAAGTACTGAGCATTTTGCGAAGGCTATCACAACAATCAACAGGCAATCTCTTCGGGTGAGCAAAGAATGGAAAGGTCGGCAAATCCATCCAGACTCATCGCTTTTTCAAGAAAAACATAACCACCGATCTCAAGATCAAATCGGACTGAAATACAGGCGATATCGGTAACCCGTTGCTGCTGCAATTCACGATAGGCCTGATAAATATTGGGTAAAGGTTTGGCTCCACATATCAGACATTCAGTAGACTCCAATCCATTCTCCCTGATTAACTGCTTCATCGCCGAATCACGCAGAGGCTCATCCCCTGCCAGATAAATTATACAGCCGTGTTTCATAATTTCACCTTTCCATGTTATGTAATATTTCATGATGATACTGCAGGAAACAACCAGAATCATTTAAGGCTGCCTTGAAAAGGTAGCCTTAAAAATCATAGCGGCAACCGACCTGGAAAGTTCGCCCGGGCATCGGGTACCCTTTGATATATGAATATTCCTTATCAAAGAGGTTCCTTATCTCACCTCGAAGGGTGATATCCCCATATTTATCGGTATCAACAATTTTTTTACTCATGGTTAAATCGGCAACCGTAAAACCACCTTTTTCCACCACCGGTGCCGACCAGCCGCTTTCCCAATCCTGAACATCCTGCTTGCCGGTATAAGCAAAATTCAAACGGGCGGCAAATCCCTGCCAGTCAGGCAGATTCAAACCATAGGACAGATTCCAGTCAGAAACATACAACAAGTCATCATTATCTTCATCTTCATATTCCGTCAGGTAGACAAAGTTGCCATATACTTCCAGAATAGTTGGCAGCTTCACAATTGAACCAATATCAATGGCGATATTTCCCTCAATACCGCTGATATCGGCACTGCCGATATTATCCCAGGATGATATGCCACCCCCCAGGGACACGGACTGTATTTTATCATCAAAATCAGTATAGAAATACGTCAATGAAGAAGAAAGGGAACCATAATAAAAATCCAGTCCCGCCTCATAAGTCCGGCTTGATTCCGGATCAAGATTGGGGTTCCCCTGGAGAATTTCTCCCCAGGTGGGCCGATTGGCTGCCAACTGGTCAGCGCTCGGCATGATGAATGCTTCACCGTAATTGGCCCGCAGTTTCAGCAAATCATTCAGCCAGTAGGCAATCCCGAAATTAAAAACCCAGTTGTCATCACTTTCTTCACTGTCATCATCATCAACTTCCACTTCATAATCATCGTAACGAATGCCGGCGGTTAAAATCAGGCGATCATCCAGAAAGGTGGATTTGGCCAGCAGGAATCCGGCCGGATTTTTATATTCGGTTTTTTCAGGCGTCCAGGTGGAATCCATTTCATAGTGAGCCCAGTCAAAACCGCCAGTCAGGGTAACAAAGGATAAATCGGCAGTCATCTGCACCTGGGCACCCTCAAAATC
>JAYEKE010000049.1 GCA_034660915.1 Pseudomonadota bacterium | reverse complement strand
AGCACAACCAATAACAGAATGGGACAGATCATCAAATTTCATTTCTTCGTGTCCTTCGTGTGCTTCGTGGTGAAATTTTTTTTGTCCTGGGTCCCGAATTTGTGATAATTCACTTTCCCGCCTTCCTTCGCCTGCGGTCCGTACTGGTTTGCACGTTTGCTTCGCCGTGCTTCGCGGGGGGAGGGACACTCTTGACTATCGCTCGTCCAGTGGAGGAACAGCTTGTAAAAAAAATTGGGGCCTGTCCCCAATTTCCATACCTTATACCTTACACCTTGCACCTTATACCTTTATAGACTTATGCGCCCGTCGACCACGAAGCCACCGGCCTCGCTGAGAAAAAGCGGATTAACATCAATCTGCTGGATCACCGGAAAATCAGCCAGCAAATCAGCCAGGGAATAGAGCACCCGGTCAAGGGTTGGGCGATGAATTCCTGACTGTCCGCGAGCGCCCTTGAGAATGGGAGCCCCTTTCAAAGTTTCAATCATGTCATCAATCAGGACCGCATTAAGCGGCGGCAGGCGCAGGGCCACATCCTGGAAAATCTCGGCATAGATTCCTCCCATCCCCAACATGACTACTGGTCCGAAGGACTCATCCCGGCGGCCGCCGACAATCATTTCCACCGAAGTCGAAACCTGAGATTGAAGTAACAGACCACGATAATCCGGCAGAGAGCCAAATTGCACGGTTAATTCATCATATACCTGTTGCAATTGACTTTGATTTTCAATCCCCAGGCGGATGCCACCCGCATCACTTTTATGGGATAGTGACGCTGCCACCACCTTGGCAACCAGGGGGAAGGTCAATGGTTCAGTAATTTTCGGCAGGACTGATCCAAAAGGAAGCAACCGGGATGGGAGCAGCGGCAGATCATAGGCCCGAAAAATATCCAGCACCTGGTCAAGATAAAGCACCCCGTCCTGCGAAGTCTCGGCTTCTTCAATGATGGCGGCCACCGCCTGACGGTCATAATTCCCCGTGACCGGAAGGTCTTCCGGCATGGCTTTTTCCTGGCGGCGGGCATAGTCCCTAGAAACCGCCAGCGCTTCGATACCTTCAGCCGGTTCAGTAAACAAAGGAAAGGAAATCTGCTGTTTCAATTTGTTAACCGCCCTGGCCCCGGCAAAAACACACAAGGCTACCGGTTTATGGTAACGCCTGGACAACTCATCGATGGTAAGAGCCAGGCGCAGCGAAGCTTCACCCTCCATGTCAGGTTGAAAAACATGATTAAACAACACCCCGTCAACATCCGGACGCTGCAACACCTGGTCCAGGATGGTCACATAAAAATCGATATCAAACAAATCACCCAAATCAAGGGGATTGCCGGGCTTGATTACCTGGGCACGAAAACGAGAGCCGATAAAATCGATAAATTCCCGGCTGAAAGGAACCAGGTTGAAACCGTATTCATCGGCGACATCCGCCGCCACCACCGCATGGCCTCCCGAGCGGGAAATAACCACCAGATTATCCCCTTTCATCAGCGGCAGGCTGAACGATTTTATCTGGTTGATAAATTGGCGAAAGGTTTTGGCCCGATAGATCCCGTACTGCCGACAGGCGGCATCAACCACCTGGTCATCATTGGCCAGGGCTGCGGTATGCGAGCCGGCGATTTCGTTGCTCTGGGCTGAGGTATTAGCTTTGTGCAGGATCACCGGTTTATGGGTGGCCGCCACCCGGGAGAGCAACCGCCGCCCATCCTGGATATCTTCCAGGTAGATGCCGATAATTTCCGTTTGGGGATCATCTTTGAGATAGGTAAGATAATCAGCTTCATCCAGGCAACTTTTATTCCCCATACTGATAAATTTTGCCACTCCGATATTATTACTGCTCCCCAAACCCAGGTAGGTGAGAGCCATACCACCACTCTGGGAAACCAGTGACAAACTCCCTTTTTTTATTTCAGCCGCTGACAAACGCATAAACGGCAGGCATAAGCCATTATGACGGTTAATAATGCTGATGCCGTTGGGACCAACAAATTTAATCCCCTTGGCCCGGGCAAAACTGACCAATTCCTTTTCCAACTCAGCTCCGGCCGCGGAAAGTTCCCTGAATCCTCCACTCTCGATAACCATCCGGGTAATTCCCCGACTGAAGCAGGCTTTAACCGCATCAAGAACCGTTGCCGCCGGCGTCAGGATGACCGCCAGATCAATATCTTTTGGCAAGGTGGAAAATTCAGTATGAATTCGATGACCAAGGAAGTAGCCTGGATGCCGGCCAAAAAGATGTATTTCTCCTTCAAAACCGAAGTCAATCAGGTTTGAAGCAATATTCTTGCCCAGATTTTCCGGCCGGGGAGAAACGCCAATCACCAGAACTGAACAAGGGTGAAACAAACGATCCATAAAATGCTCCTTGACAATATTTTTTAAAATACCAATGAGTGGACATTCATTTTTCTATTTCACTAACGTATTCACCGCAACCATGTCAAGGGTTATAAGGATAAATAAATTGACAAAAAGGGGGGAATATCGTAATTCAGCGGCGGATTTTAACGCGGTAAACAGACAACATCTTTTTAAGGAGTATATTTATGAGTGAAAGAACATTATCGATTATCAAACCTGATGCGGTATCCAAGGGGGTCATCGGCCAGATCATTGCCGATTTCGAAGCCCATGGCCTGAAGATTGCGGCAGTAAAAATGATCCGGATGAGCAAGCTGGTAGCTAAGGGATTTTATGCGGTCCATTGTGAACGGCCGTTTTTTGACAGCCTTACCGACTTCATGTCTTCCGGGCCGGCGGTGGTCATGGTGCTGGCCGGGGAAAATGCGATCAGCAAAAACCGGGAATTGATGGGGGCCACAAACCCGGCTGAAGCAACGGAGGGGACCTTAAGGAAACAGTTTGCCACCGATATCGAAAAAAATGCCGTCCATGGTTCCGATGCCCCGGAAACCGCCCGGACGGAAATCGCTTATTTTTTTCCGGAACTGGAAATCGTCAACGAGAAATAGCAGGAGTACAGGAGGCAGAAGACAGAAGACAGAAGGCAGAAGGCAGAATCGTCGGGGACGCCATTTTAACTTAAATGACAGATTGAAAAACCACTTTTTTTTGGAAATCTCTACTTAGTTTGCAGTACTTTTTTGATGGTGTCCCCACGATTTCCTTTAGCCTTTAGCCTTTAACCTTTAACCTTTAACCTTTAGCCTTTAGCCTTTAGCCTTTAACCTTTAGCCTTTAACCTTATCTATGCTGAACATTCATGAATCAACCTAAAGGCCTGTTCATCACCGGGACCGATACCGGAATCGGGAAAACCCTGGCAGCGGCGATTCTAGCAGTAGCTTTACAACAAAGGCTGCCGCAGGGCTTCAGTTACTTAAAACCCATGGAAAGCGGCATCCAGAACCTTGAAGACCTCAGCCGGAAGTCCGATGGCGCCCGGGTAAAAAAAACTGCCGGCCTGCCTCATTCCCTGGAAGAGATCATCCCTTTCCGATTCAGGGAACCGCTGGCTCCGCTGCTGGCCGCCCGGCGCCAGCAGCAGGTAGTCAGCCATAAAACTCTGCTGAATACCGTGCGTGAACACCTTCATCAACATGAATTTACCCTGGTGGAAGGTGCCGGTGGTTTAATGGTACCCCTGTGTCCCGGTTATCTGGTGGAAAACCTTATCAGCGACCTGCAGCTACCGGCACTGGTAGTCTGTCGTTCCGCCCTGGGCGGCATCAACCAAACCCTGTTGACCCTGTCCCGACTACGCCAGGCCAAAATTCCCGTTGTCGGCATTATTATCAATCATGCTACCGGCAATCCCGGCATTGCCGAACAAAATTTTTCCGAACTTATCAGAGAATTCGATTCGGTTCCCATACTGGGAGAACTGCCTTTTTTGCCGGATTTTTCCTTCCGCCGGGAAGCTCTGCTTTCCCTGGCCGATCAATTGGATATTGAGCAACTGCTGAAAGCTGTCAAAGCAATCAGGAACAACAAATCCGATTAAAACTTTGGCGGACGTTTTTCCAGAAATGCCGCCACTCCCTCCTGCAGCTCTCCGCCAGCAGCACTGGCAATAATACCCTGGCGCTCGGCTTCAACATATTCAGGAAATGTTCTTGAGACACCCTGAATCAGGACTTTTTTTGTCCGGGCAAGCGCTGCTGGGGGTCCCTGGGAAATTTTCTCCAGCAATGCCATTGCCTCATCCACGGCATGTTCAGTCGAAACCATACGGCTGACCAGGCCGATTTCAGCGGCCTGCGCCCCCTCAATAATACCATTGGTCAAAAAGAAATCCAGTGCTCTGGGCAAACCCAGTGCCCGGAGGACGGCAAAACTGCTGCCTCCGTCAGGAACCGCGCCGATGCCGATATAGCCGGCAACAAATTTGGCATTCTCCGTCACCAGGGTCACATCGGCAGCCAGGGACAAGCCAATGCCAGCCCCCGCGCAGACCCCTTCAATAAGGGAAATAAATATTTTTTCCATCCCGCGAATGGCCAGGACAGTGGCATTCAGGGTAGCGCTGAGATCCTCAACCAGCGCCGGCAGTCGCTGCTGGTTGGCACCCCGTTGAAAAGCTCCAAGGTCTCCACCGCCGGAAAACAGACTTCCATTGCTTTGCATCAGGATTGCCTTTACCTCGTTATCCCAGCGCACGTCCTGGACAACCTGCCATAAAGCAGCCGCCATCGCTTCGTTATAGGTGTT
>JAYEKE010000048.1:42426-94912 GCA_034660915.1 Pseudomonadota bacterium | reverse complement strand
CCGACATAGAAGCTGATGTCGTTTTCTGACCACGAAGACACCTCGCTGCCGCATCCGGGACATATCTCATCCGGCGTAGCCGCTTGATTTGTCAACATTGCCGACGCAGTGGTAAATCCCGTACACAGACCTTCTTTCCCTGCAATTCGATAAATGGGAAAGAACAGCAGGGCAAAAAGATCGGGAACGCCAAGTCGAGAAAGATCCGTTACCCCGAAATAATTTTCAAGATTGTCATTTATACCAATAGCATCAACTATTGCTTCCATAAGCCAGCCGCCAAGGTCATTCACAATGTCGCTTATGGTAGAATCAGGTGTGCCGCTATAGCAGTTGCACCACCGATTATTTCTGCATATACCAGGGAATATCCACGGCGGGTAAATACAGATGGAAACCGATCCATAGACCTCGTTGCCGAAAGTATGTGCATACTGATTCCAAGAGAGGTTAGAACCAAAATTTTCCACCCCCAGGCCATACCTGGCCTGCACAGGGAATTTGGGGGTTATAATATCCCAATATGAACTCCTCATTTGTTCGCCATCTTTTGCTGATACATAAATATTGATGGGATTCAGCTTTCCTGGTGGATATTCAGAGCTCCAGTCCCAGTCGCAAAGTGGAATATCAAAATCATGCATCCAGGTTTTACTGCCATTAATGAGAAAGGTTTGATGGTCATCAAGAAGATCGACGGTTATGGAAGTAAGGCCTTCATTATAATCGGATGCCGATACCTGAAGATTGAGAGTTTCCCCCAGGCGGACGTCGGGGGGATATAGTCTTACTGAAATTTCGGGGGGCGTGGCAGAGCCGATCCTGAAATCCTTGCACAAAGTTTCAGACAAATTACCGGCATCATCCCGTGCCCTTGCACACAGTTTGTATAAACCGGGGGCCGGGGAACCTTCATAATTACATATATTGTCATCCGTAGTACACAAAAATATGTTCCAGGGGGCAGCTGAAAAACCCGCAACCCAGATGGAAAGGGGAGCGATAGGCTCTGCGGGATCAAAAAGATGCATATTTAATGCGGGTCCTAGTAGATCATGGATGTTTGGTAGATCATCAAGGAAGGGGGTGTCAAAAACAGGAATGTTCCAGGATGGAAGTGAAGAACTGTTTTGGCTACTGTTATCTTCATCTCCACCGGTCCGCTGGGCCGTGGCAGAAATATGCGTGCCGGTATCCATCTGGTATCCATCCGGTGAAACAGTAAAGGAAAGTCCTGGAGGTTCAATATCATTGCTGCCCTCGCAGTCAACAGCACAGTTGTTTTCAAAGGGATCGCAAATACCATCTCCACAGGTATTTACCCCAATTGCTGTTTGAATGTGGGAATCATAACGGTATACTAATGATGCTTCCAGAGCCGGAGAGGGCGCATCTTTGCCAAAAAAAGTGGCAACGCCCAAAACTCCATCTCCACCTATATCATTACTCAGTTCCATGAATATACCGTCGGAGGCAGAAAACCCATGCTCCGAGAACCCTTTTGAAATATCAGCATAAAGAACAGGCCTATCGTTAAGTTCTCCTTCATATCGTATCTCACCGGTTACAATCAATGGGTTGGTGATATCGATCACATCCTTAGGGGAATCATAGCAATTTCCTATAGCATCCAGACAATTATGGCTGGAAAATGACTTTGCTGACCACTGATATTCGGGTTTGACCCGATAGAATTTAAGGTCCGGGGTTGTGTTTGGTGACACCGGTCGAGCCAGTACAAGTCTGACTGAAGCGGATATTATCGTTTCTGGCAGTCCGTTTCTAGAAGCCTTAAACAACACACCGGCAAAAGGACCTCCGACATCATCGTCCCTGTTCGTGTTTTGAAGATATATATAATAATTATCAATGTACCAAGTGCGATTCGTTGTACCATCTGGACCAATACTAAAGCTGAATTGCTCTTGAAAGGGTACCGTTACTGCAGCAAGTATGTAAATATCAGGGTTGTAGACAGGTGGCTGAATTACCACGGGAGATGATTGATAGGGATAGTTGCCGGTTGTCGGAATATTACCGACATCCGCCCGGCATGGAAAAGAAAGCAGCAAAATTGCGGTGGCAATAATAAGAAGCGCGGTAAAATGGTTAATTTTGGAATTCATGGTATACTCTCCTTTCTGGATTATAATATAATAAATTGCATGGTCAAAGCGCAGATGGGGTTACGTTATTATGCCATTTCTCACCACAATAATAACCATACTATAATATTAGCATGTAACTCCTGAATGTCAAATTACAAGCTTTGCCCTTGCTAATCCATTCGGTATATTCTTCAAAGATAGAAAAGTGTTAAATGTCAATTACTTTGTCCGGACAAGTTAATTGTCACATAACAGAAAAGACTTTTTCATCATGTGGAATTTTTTCACCTTCAACAACCCGTCTTCGGATTTGCTCAATCTGTCTTTCAGCATGTTGAATGTAGTTGTCTATCTCTGTGATTTTTTTCCTTTAATTAGGGGTTGATTTCGGCACTTTTGGTGTTCGATTAGCGGGTTTTTCAGCGACCCATGGTACTGAAATTGCTCTTTGAGGGACGGGTTTAAATAGGTCACTTTTAACGTGTATTTTTCGACAAGATTGTCGAAAGATTCCAGATAATGTCGAAATATGTTATGCCAATATTAATGTAACTAATTGAAATTATAGATAAATTTATTTGGCATGCGACTTGCTTTTCCTCTCAGAAAAATATATTCTGAAAGGAGGTGAGAAAATAATGAAGAGGTGTTTGATGCTGATTATGGCGATTGCCATGGCGATGACGTTTTCCCTGCCGGTTTTAGCTGCTGACTACAGCTCGTATTCTACTGAAGAGTTAGCCGAGATGCGGGGAACCATGTCTTCTTCAACGGAAGAAGAACGTCAATCCTTCCGTAATGAGTGGCAACAGAGGGTTAAGTCGATGCCTGTTGATGAAAGACGGCAATATTCAGGCAGACCTGCTAATGCTTCTGGAAATGGTCAGGGATATAGGCATGGTTACGGCTCTGGTTCGGAATCTCAAAATCACATGGGAGAACGGAAAGGAAATGGCCAGGGTTATGGACGTCAAAGAAAGTAAAAAGTTTCTATCTTTAAATTCTAATTAAAAAACAGGTGATGATAATGAGAAATTTCAAAAAAATAGCTATGACATTTTTAGTGGTAATGGTGGTAATGGCTGGAACACTTCCGGTTTCAGCCGGTCAGGGAAGGGGGCAGGGGCTTGCTGATGGCAGCGGACCAATGGTCTCAATCTATGATGGCGAATCGGTAAATGTGGTTGGTAAAGTGGCCGCGTTGCCTGCCATTGGTGATCCAGGGCTGAAAATTGATGACGGAGCAGAAATTATTACCGTTTACGGCATAGGCTCTTCTATGGTATGGGAAGCCTTAGGTTATGAACCTCTGACAGTCGGAGAAGAGGTAACCATCGCAGCCTATGAAGTAACATTTATTGATGAAAGTACCAAACTGATTGCTGTTGCCGTAACCGTTGGCGAGCAGACGATTCCACTCAGGGATGAAGAGGGAAGGCCGATCTGGCGCCGTGGTGCCATGGGTGGTGGTGGCAACGGTTCCCAGGACGGAAACATGGGTGCCGGTCAGCGGTTACATGATGGTAGCTGTCTACAATAACATGGTAAGATGCAGGTAACCATTTGAAATGTTCAGGAGTATTATTATTGTATAAAACCTGGGCTCGTGAGGCCGCAATCACCATCATGATTGCGGCCTCTCTACTTTTTTTACTCTTATTTTTTCCAGTTTGTCAGGTGTCTGCCTGGGATCTTTCAACGAAATTGGCGCTGGGTTATGATGATAATCCCGGCCGGGAAATAGGCGAAGAGGAAACATTCTTTACTTTATATCAATTTAGGAGTGCAGCACGATTCAGCTTATCCGAAAGTTTCAGTTTACAGACTTCTGCCTATGCCAGTTATCGAGATATGGTAGAAATCGGTGATAATTTTACCGGAGGGCTCACGATGAATTTGACTTCTCCCTTCTGGCAGGGGAAAGGCCTGATCACATTTTTTGTGAACCCGGAATTGTACCGTGATCACTATTCCCGCGAAGATGAGGCAGATATTGTCCATATGGGTCTGGAAACGACCTATTTTCTTACTCCAACCCTTGATTTATTCTGCAAAGGTCAGGTTTCATACATCAACTATCGTCACCAGCTAACCCCCTTTGCAGGTCATGTGCAGATAGGAGAGGGGGGACATCGGTTGTCGCCGATGCAAAATAGTATGCCAGTGAATGGATTGTTGTCAGAGACCCTGGGAAATAGGGATGGTGTATCTGCACCACCTGATGAATCACCAGGTCAAGCTTCAAAGACTTCCCATAACATACCCGAAGATCGGGAAGATTGGCTCTATCTTGCTGAATTATCATTGGAAAAAACATTGACGGAGGTTTTGTCTCTGTGCGTGGGTACTTCCTATCGACGGCTGCATTCGACCATTGATCTTGAGTCTTTTGATGGTCTGGGCGTGAACGCCGGACTTGATTGGCTGCCGCTGGATTTATGGAGCTTGTCCCTGACCGGGTGGTGGCTAAAGCGGCTTTATGACCGGGCGCCGGGGGGTGACAGCCGACATGATTATGAGCGCGGGGCCAAACTTTCCCTGACCCGTTCGTTGACAAGATTCGATTTGTTTGTGGATTTTATGATGATGCGGAACCAATCACCTGTTGATTCAGAGGATTACCGGAGAAACGTTATCCAATGTGGCGCCATCTTTCTATTTTAACGATAACAGCATTGTTGTCAATGTGCTGCGGGAGCCAGGCCATGGCGGTTGAGGTGATTGCCGGCAAGGTGGTGACTGTCGATCGTGAAATCAGGCAGATCGTTTTGGCACCGCTCGAAGATGGCAAAGGCCAAATAGTCATTGAATTTGAACAAGGCAGAATTCCATCTGATTTGAAACCCGGGGAAATAGTGCGCGTCAAGGGGAACTTTTTTGATAAAGGTGACGGAGTGTTATCAAGCCCAAAGGTTTGGTGTAGTTGTCCGACCCGTGGTGGTTGGGATCGGACTGGAGTGAGGAGCCGACTTTTTGAAGGGCGAGGCATGGGATTCGGTGGACATGCCGGAGGGAGACATGGTGGGCGTGGAGGGCGCTAAATCCAGTTCCAGAAATCTCTGGTTGGCAAAAATTCCCTTGTGGCAGGGGAACGTGTTCTTTTTTCTGATTTTATTTTTCCTGGTTGTTTCATATTTCTTTTTTCAGATCAAACAGGCCCAGAATCTTTTCGTTGCTGATGCCGGAAATCATGCCAGGCTGGTGGCCGGGGTGGTACGCCTTCATGTTAAGGGGGCGGTTATTTCCGAGGATATCATTAATGGGGTAGTATCCCGTTTTCTGGCCAATAGCGCCGAGTTTGTGCAATACCTTGATTCCGTTGAGCCATTTACAGTTGATGAATTGGAGGCTTTTGCCGCCGAAAGTGGACTCCAGGGAATTGCTTTGCTCAGAAACGGCGGTCAAACGGTTTCAGCCCCCGACGGTTGGCTTGTCGGGGCTCCTTCTTGGGATCGTATTCCAGACAAAAGGTTGCAATATTCCGCTGAAAATCACCTGGTATTTTTCCGGGTTCCCGGTTCAGGTTTGGTGAGCGAAATAGTTTTGGGTATTGATGCCAAAGATCTGGAAAATTTTCACCAGAATGTTGGTCTGTCGAAAGTGTTGTCTGAAGTGAAAAAGCTGGGCGGTATCCTTTATGTTCATCCTGAAAATCAGTCAAACGTTTCAGCCATTGCTAATCAAGGAAATCCTGCTGACGGAATGTCGGATACGACCGAAGTAATTTTTAAAAATACCGACCAGGGGATGGTAGCTGAAGTGTCAATTAACTTCGGCCGGACCCCTCTGGTGGTTGGTTTGGATGCTGAACCATTACGGTTGAATCAACGTCGATTATGGCGTGATTTTTTTATTTTCAGCAGCATCCTGGCTTTTCTTGGCGGCCTGCTGTCCTACTTGCTGTATCGGCAGCAATCGTCTTATATCAATGAAAAGCAGGAATACAACCGCCGGCTGGCCCGGCAAAGGGAAGACGCCGCTTTGGGGCGTTCCGCGGCGGCTATAGCCCATGAAATCAGGAACCCGCTCAATGCCATGGCTATTGCCCTGCAGCGACTGGCTTTGGAAGCCGATGAATTATCAGCTGATCACCGTCAGCTCATTGACGTACTCCTGGATTCCATTAAAAGGACAGATTCGATTATTGACGGACTGCTTCATTATGCCAGTTTGCCTCAATCCATCAGCCGGGAACCGGTAGCATTTTCTTTGTTGGTCAGGGACGTGGCAGCCTTGTATCAAAGTCACTTTGTCGAGGCTGATATTTCACTTTCTACTGAATTGGAAGTGGGGATCATGGTCTCGGGAGATAAAAATCTTCTGGCTCAGGTTTTAGAAAATGTATTGAGGAATGCTTCCGAGGCGCAGCCTCATGGAGGTCGCATTACGGTCAGGCTCAAAAAAACTGGCACCACGGCCTTGCTGGTTGTGACTAATCCAGGTGACATTCCGGAGTTGAAAGAAATGGACAGAATATTTTCTCCCTATGTGACCTTGAGAACCAGGGGAACCGGTCTGGGTCTGGCGATTACGAAAAAGATTATCAAGGCCCATGGGGGAACGGTTCGGGCGGTACTTACTCCCGAACATCTTTTTAAGCTTACCATTGTTTTGCCACGTATCGACTGATAACATTTTGGAATTGCAGGGCTGGAAATGAAAATTTTGTTGGTTGATGATGAAAAAGTTCAGCGGGATCTGTTGCAGGGGTTTCTGGCCAATCAGGGATATGAGGTTGTGACCTCTGCCGATGGTCTACGAGCGCTAGAAATTTTTGCGGTAACGCCGGTTTCCCTGGTCCTTCTGGATCATAAAATGCCGGGCATGACGGGTGATGAAGTTCTGGCCCGGATGAAAGAGCTGAATCCTGAAATCAGGGCACTGATGATTACTGCCTATGGAGATGTGGATACGGCCGTAAAGGTGATGAAACTGGGCGCTGATGATTTTCTTTCCAAGCCAGTCAACCTGGAAACTTTACTGACCAAAATTCGTAAAATAGAGCAGGACGTTCAGGTGGTTCATGATGTCAAAGAAGCTGAGAAGTCAGTAGAGGAGAGCCCATTGCCGATCAGCATTGTCGCCAATAGCCCACTGATGAAAGAGACCATATCGCTGGCCAGAAGGGTGGCTCCGACACCCTGGTCAGTATTAATCAAAGGGGAGACCGGGACCGGCAAAGAATTGATGGCACGGCTGATTCATTTATTAAGTCCCAGGCGTGATGGACCTTTTGTGGAAGTAAATTGTGCCGCTATCCCGGAAAATTTATTTGAGAGTGAGCTTTTCGGCCATGAAAAAGGAGCCTTTACCGGGGCATCCGGCCGTCGTCGCGGTCGCTTTGAGTTGGCGCAGCAGGGCAGCCTTTTTCTTGATGAAATTGGTGAATTACCTTTGAGCTTGCAGCCCAAACTGCTGCGGGCGCTGCAGGAAAAGAAAATTGTTAGGGTAGGTGGGGAAAAGGATATTGAGGTGGATGTGCGGGTAATTGCCGCCAGCAATCGTGATCTTAAAAAGATGGTTCAGGACGGTTCTTTCCGTGAGGATTTATATTATCGGATCAATGCCTTTGAAATTGAGATTCCACCGCTAAGAAGCCGGCGTGAGGATATTTCCAGCCTGCTTGATTTGTTTGCTACCCGTTATGGTGGGCAGAAGATGATAGAATTTCTTCCTGAGACCAGGGATATTTTGATTAAATATTCCTATCCGGGCAATATCAGGGAGCTCGAACATATTGTCCAGCGGCTGGTAACGTTTACCCGGGGTGCTGTTATCAGGCCGGCAGATGTACCTGCTGAAATACGTCATTATCAGAATATGGTTTCGGGAACGCTGGATGAAAAACTCACTATCGCGGAGCGGGAAATGATCCTGGCGGCTTTAGAAAAGGTGGATTGGATACAAACCAGGGCGGCTGAAAGTTTGGGGATCAGTGAGCGGGTTTTACGGTACAAAATGGATAAACAGGGTATCAAACGTTCCCGAACCAGGTAATATATCCCTTGATTTTGCTTGACAGTTGATAAAACAGGATGTTAAAAATATTAATCGTTATTTTTGCTTAAGTATTTAATCTGTTTGTCGAGAATATCTTTTATCTGTTTATTCTTACAAATACTTTCTAAATTATCAGAGGGAAAGTCGGGTGAAAGGGGAGAAGATGAAAGCTATAAATAAATTATTGGGCTGCGGATTAGGTGTTTTTACTGTATTATTTTGTAGCATGTTGTTTGTAGGTTGCGTTACCCCGGGAACGACAACAACAGTTACTTCCGGTCAGGATTCCCCTTCCATGGGGGAAGCTCGGGCCGAAAGCTATAATGGCCCTAAGGCCAGGATAGCAGTCGCTCAGTTCAAAAACAAAGCCGGGAATATGGGAGGCTGGTGGAATCCGCACATTGGAACCGGAATGGCGGATCAGTTGGTAACCGCCTTATTTAGTACCAATCGATTCATTGTTTTGGAGCGTCAAACCCTTGATAATGTGCTTTCTGAACAGGATCTTGGGGCTTCAGGAAGAATTAAAAAAGGTACCGAAGCGGCGATCGGTGAAATTGAAGGAGCTGAGCTGCTGGTGGTTGCGGCTGTAACTGAATTTGATCCCGGGGCCTCAGGTGCTCGTGGTGCCTTGGGCGGTGGTGGCGGCGGAATTCTCGGAGCGATTACCGGTGGTTTTAAAAAAGCGCATATGGCCATTGATCTTCGGGTTATTGATGCCAGGACATCGCGGATTTTAGCGGCTACCAGCGTTGAGGGATCATCTACGGATGTAAATCTTGGTGGCGCCCTGGGTGGTTATTGGGGCGGTGGTGCTTTGGGTGGTGCTTTAGGTGGCTGGAAAAATACCCCCAAAGAAAAAGCACTCAGGCAGGTTATTAATAAAGCGGTTGAATTTATTGTGAGTAAGACCCCGCAAAAATTTTACCATTATGGCGGAAATGCCAGGGCGGCGACTCCGGCAGCGGCACCTGCGGGTCCCGGGCGGGCGGTGGTTAAGGAAATGCAGGGGATGTTGAATTCTCTCGGCTATAATACCGGCACCCCTGATGGTCTGGCGGGAAAAAATACTCGTGCGGCAGTTTCTGCTTTTCAAAAGGATTATGGTTTGCCTGAAAATGGGCAGCTGAATCCGGGTACCATCAAACTGTTGCGGAAACTATCCAGCAAGTAGTTTTTGTATGAGATTCTTGTTGTAAGGAAAGGCTGAAATCTATGCGGATTTCAGCCTTTTACTTTTAGCTGGACAATAAGGAAACCAATGGAATTTTCTTCCAAAAAGGTTATCTACGCGGCGCTGGCTGGCAATGCCTTGATTGCGTTTACCAAGTTTATAGCTGCCGGGGTGACCGGCAGTTCAGCCATGCTTTCCGAAGGAATTCATTCGACGGGCGAATAATCCTTCGGTTTTTGTGGTTTTGTTTGAAGCTTCAGCCGTTTTATTGGGGCTTTTGGTTCCTCTTCACAATGGGTTGAAGACGGCATCTGTCAGCTTTACTTTTGCCCCCACTCCTCCCTCAATATATTTTTCCTTAAAACTTTCTTTAAACATTTTTTTGGCCAGGTCACCGCTGCAGTGAGTCGGGCAGACATAATTGACCGCTGAATTTTGTAGAGAATGTATCACTTTTTGTATCGCCGTAGGATTATCATTCAGCAGATGAAATCCTCCCATTAAGAGAAGGATTTCTTTATCTAACATCTGCCTGGCTTTTCTGGCTATATTGACAATGCCGGGATGAGCACAACCGGTGATGACGACCAGACCTCCCTTTGTATCGATGACCATTGATTGTTCGCCGATGAGATCTTCGTCCATGACTCCGGTTGAGTATACATGGTCAAAAAGTTGGGTTGCCTGGTAGTCGATAATGGTTACATTCTGAACATGATTTCTCAAATCACGGAGCAAATGTTTTGAGAGCGAATCAGGCGCAAAAATATGCAAATTTGGATTTTGTTCGATGACTGAGTCAACCCCTCCTATATGATCCCAATGGGGGTGAGAGATAAAAAGGGTATCAATATCTTTGATATTCAAGCCTAAAGTTTGTATATTTCGTGAAAGTACAGGCCCATTACTGCCGGTATCAAAAAGTATTGTCTGATTGGGGATTTGCAAAAAGGCTGAAAACCCCCAGAGAGATTTAAGCTCTGGATTGTAGGGGTAATTATCAAAGACGATAGTGATTTCCATGGTTTTACCTCCAGACTCCTTCAATGACTTCACCGCATTTACCGCAGCGACCGTCAACCAGGCTGTTGCTCCGGATGCTGAAGCCATAGCGATTGATCAATTCTGCGCCACAGGCCGGGCAGTAGGTGCTTTCGCCTCCCTCCCCGGGGATATTACCCTCATAAACAAATCGTAATCCTTCCTTAAGGCCTATTTCTCTGGCCTGGCGCAGGGTTGCTGCCGGTGTCGGTGGACGATCCTGCATCTTGTAAGTGGGATAAAAGGCGGTCACATGCCAGGGAATGGCCGCGGAAACACTTTTGATAAATCTGGCAGTATCGCGCAGTTCTTCCGGTGAATCATTGAGCCCCGGAATAATTAGGGTGGTTGTTTCGACCCATACCCCGAGTTCATGCATTAGCTGGACGTTGTCCAGCACCGGCTGCAGCCGGGCCTTGCATACCTTTTTGTAAAAATCATCGGTAAATCCCTTGATATCAATATTGATGCCGTCCAGAACTCCTGCCAGATGACGGGTAACCTCGGGGGTCATGTAACCGTTGCTGACAAAAACATTTTTCAGCTGCCGTTCGTGGGCCAATACCGAGCAGTCGTAAGCAAATTCATAAAAGATTGTCGGTTCCACATAGGTGTAGCTGATACTGGCACAATTTTCACGCACCGCGTAGTCAACCACGGATTCCGCCCGACGTTCATCGCCGGCTATCTCACCGCCGTGCAGATGGGGATATTGCGAAATGTCGGCGTTCTGGCAGTGGAGGCACTTGAAATTGCAGCCGACGGTGGCAATGGAAAAGGATCTGCTACCGGGCAGGAAGTTGAACAGCGGTTTTTTTTCGATGGGATCGGTGTTTTCGGCTATCAACCGACCATATACCAGGCTGTACAGCTTTCCACCCTGATTTTCCCGCACCCCGCAGATACCCCGCTTCCCCTCCTTGATATGGCAGCGATGGTTGCATAAGCCGCAGAAAACATCATTTTTCTCTCCGGGTTGATAAAACATGGCTTCTTTCATCATCTTGCCCTCCTTTGTCTGGTATGTCAATCCGCCTGCCATTTTCAGGCTCAGAACACTTCTGTGCCTTTTAGTAAGATGGCCGCTTAAAATTGGTTGATTATAATGAAATTATAACCCTTTCTGCTATTCTGTCAAATTGGAGGTGATAGTATTTGCGTGTATTTGACATTTGACATTGATATTAATTTGATTAAACTATATTAGGGTTTAAGCTAAAGGTAAATGAATCCAAGATGTTATTCAGGGTGACTTAAAACTTCCTTTTCAAGATATCTGGTTTTTCTTAATGGATTTGCCTGCCCGGGCTGAAAAAGTGTCAATCTTTTTGATGGCAGAAAGTAATTGATTGGTGGCCATGAATAACGTTGGAGCAGTTATTTCCGTCCGTGGCAGTGTGGTGGATGTCCATTTTGATAAACGCCTGCCATCACTTTTCAACATCCTGCGGGGTGGAGAAAATCAGGAAATTATTTTTGAGGTGGTTTCCCACCTGGATATCCATACGGTAAGGGGTATAGCTTTGACTTCGATCCAGGGGCTGGCCCAAGGATCAACAATCATTGATACCGGCCGCTCATTGGAAGTACCGGTGGGCAGACATCTGCTGGGTCGGGTGTTTAATGTCTTTGGTGAACCTGTTGATCGCCTGGGACCGGTGGAAGCGGGAAAAAAGCGCGCTATTCACCAGCGGCCGGTGCCGTTGAACCGGCAGATAACCACGTCCGAGATTTTCACCACTGGCATCAAGGCCATTGATGTCCTGGCTCCTCTGGAGCGCGGGGGAAAAGCCGGGCTTTTCGGCGGTGCCGGAGTGGGCAAAACGGTGCTGATCATGGAGATGATCCATAACGTCGTTGGCGGACATGGAGGGATAAGCCTGTTTTGCGGGATTGGTGAACGACTTCGTGAAGGTGAAGAACTCTATCGGGAGATGAAAGAAGCGGAGGTTTTGCAGAATACGGTCATGGTTTTCGGCCAGATGAATGAACCTCCCGGAGCCAGGTTCAGGGTCGGGCACGCGGCGCTGACCATGGCGGAGTATTTCCGTGACGAGGCCGGCCAGGATGTGCTGCTGCTGGTTGACAATATTTTTCGCTTTATTCAGGCGGGGATGGAAGTGTCAGGCCTTTTGGGACAGCTTCCCTCGCGTTTGGGATATCAACCCACTCTGGGGACGGAGCTTGCGGAGCTGGAAGAAAGGATCTGCTCCACCGCTACCGGGTCCATCTCTTCAGTACAGGCGGTATATGTTCCCGCCGATGATTTCACTGATCCCGCTGCCGTCCATACCTTTGGTCATCTAACCGCTTCCGTAGTTTTGTCCCGCAAACGGGCCAGTGAGGGGTTTTATCCCGCCATTGATCCGCTGGCCTCCAATTCCAAAATGCTGGTTCCCCAGATTGTCGGTGAGCGCCATTATCGCCTGGCACAGCAGGTCCGGGAAACCCTGGCTGAATACGAAGAACTCAAGGATATCATTGCCATGCTGGGCCTGGAAGAGTTATCCCAGCGGGACCGGCACACGGTAAACCGGGCCCGGCGTCTGGAACGCTTTTTGACCCAGCCATTCAGTGTGACTGAACAGTTTACTGGTTATACTGGTAAATTTGTTCCTTTGCCAGCGGCACTGGATGGCTGCGAGCGGATTTTAAATGATGAATTCAGCCGCTATCCGGAAAAATCCCTTTATATGATTGGCAGCCTAGATGAGGTGAAGTAGGGGTGGAACTGAAAATTATCCTGCCAACCATGATACTGATCGATGAGAAAGCCAGCAAAATTACTGCCGAGGCACAGAATGGTTCTTTTTGTCTGCGCCCCCGGCATATTGATTTTGCCGCTGCCTTGGTTCCCGGTTTGTTTTCTTTTGTGAACCATGACGGTCGGGAAATCTTTCTGGCTGTGGATGAGGGAGTGCTGGTGAAATGTGGCCGCCGGGTGCTGGTTTCCAGTCGTCGCGCGGTTCAGGGAACGGACCTGGGAACTCTGACCCGCCTGGTAGAGGATGAATTTCTCATCCTCGACGACCGGGAAAAAACGGTTCGTTCGGCCATTTCAAAGATTGAGGCTGATTTTATCCGCTCCTTTCTGGAGATTCAAAAACATGGATGACCGGCAGCCGGAGAAAAAACCGCAGGAAACGGCTGAATTCAGCCGGCAGATTGCCGCCAAAGAACAGCGGAAACTGAAAGGACGGCGGCAAAAAGGGCAGGATATCTGGTTTGGTCTCGGGATGTTCGGCCTGGTTGGCTGGTCAGTGACCATACCCACCCTTATAGGTGTGGCCCTGGGTGTCTGGGTGGATAAAACCTGGGAAAGTTCTTATTCATGGACCCTGATGGGTCTTTTGATTGGCGTTATTTTAGGTTGCCTGCAAGCCTGGTATTGGCTCAAACAAGAGAGCAGGAGATAGCTGAATTACGGAGGTGAATAAACATGCACAGTAACACCCTGGATCTGATAATGGCTTTTGCCGCCGGCCTTTTCATTGGTAGTTTTTATTTTCTTGCCCTCTGGTTGACGGTCCGCCGCCTGCCAAAGGTACGTTTTCCCGCCAGCTGGACCTTGGGCAGTTACCTGGCCCGCAGCGCCGTCAGCATGGCCGGTTTTTACCTGGTCATGTCCGGCTGCTGGGAAAGGTTGCTGGTCAGTTTACTGGGTTTTATCGTCATGCGTTTTATTCTGGTTCGCTGGTTTCAGCCGGAAAAGCCGTTTATTCCCTCCGGGAGAACCTGCTGATGGATATCCAACAGCTTACTCCGGATCAGGTGGTTTTCTGGTCTTGGGGGGCGGTTTTAATTAATGCAACCCTGGTTTTTACCTGGGCGATTATGCTGCTGCTGGTGGGTGGCTCATGGCTGGCAACCAGGAATTTGTCGGGCGATCTGCGTTTATCCCGCTGGCAGAACCTGCTGGAAATTGTCGTTGCCGGCATCAGACAGCAGATTCGGGAGATAAGCCAGCGGCAGCCGGACAAATTTCTGCCTTTCATCGGTACCCTTTTTATTTTTATTGTGGTTTCCAACCTCCTGGCCGTGGTTCCCGGTTATGTTGCCCCCACCGCTTCACTGTCCACCACTGCCGCTTTGGCCATTTGTGTTTTTATCGCGGTTCCCTGGTATGGTATCCGGGATCAGGGATTTGGTCAGTATCTGCGTAATTATCTGCAGCCAACGGTTTTCATGCTGCCGTTTAATGTCATCGGCGAGCTGTCCCGCACCCTGGCCCTGGCGGTACGTCTTTTCGGTAATGTCATGAGCGGGGCGAAAATCGCCGCGATTTTTCTGGCCCTGGCTCCATTGATCTTCCCCATTTTTATGCAGGCCCTGGGACTTTTGACCGGGCTTATCCAGGCCTATATCTTTGCTATTCTGGCGATAGTCTACATTGCCGCCGCCTTGCGCGTTCGTGAAAAGAAACAACCAGAGAAAAAACAGAAAGGAGACAACTCGTATGGATAGTCTTTGTTTTATTGGTATGGTTTCCATTTTTACCGCCGGCCTGACCATTGGTATCGGTGCCATCGGCCCGGCTCTGGGGGAAGGTCGGGCGGTATCCCAGGCACTCAGTTCCATTGCCCAGCAACCAGATGAAGCCAATACCATTACCCGGACTCTGTTTGTCGGCTTGGCGATGATCGAGTCCACTGCTATATACTGTCTGGTTATTTCCATGATTCTCATTTTTGCCAATCCGTTCTGGAATTATTTTCTCGACAAGGTGGGAGGATGAACCGTGCTCATTAATTGGTTTACGGTTGCGGCCCAGATAGTTAATTTCCTTATTCTGATGGCGCTGCTGAAATATTTTCTTTACGATCGTATTATCAAGGCGATGGATGAACGTGAAGGAAAGATTCATTCCCGCCTGCAAGAGGCGGAGGACCAGCAGCAGAAAGCGGTGCAGGAACAGGAGCTCTATCGCCAGAAAAAACTGGAACTTGATCAGAAGCGTGATGAGGTCCTGTCCAAGGTTGAAGCAGAAGCCGATCGCCGTCGGGAAGAAGAGACCCAAAGGGCCAGAAAAGAGATTGATAGCTTACGTGACCGGTGGCGGGAATTGCTGCATAAGGAGCAGGAATCGTTTATAAGTGAACTCCGCCGGACGGCTGCCGGTCAGGTTTTTGCCATCAGCCGTCGGGCCCTGACGGATCTGGCTGATAGCGATCTCGAGGAGAAAGTGATAGATTCATTCCTGACCCGGCTGGAAACCATGGATAGTGCTGAACGCCAGGAGGCGGTGAGCTCCATTATGAAAGAAGACGGGGTGGCCACGGTTCGCAGCGCCGGGGAACTTTCTGCGACTGACCGTCGTAAAATCACCGCCGCAGTGCATCAGGTTCTGGACGAGGAGATCAAGGTGGAGTATGAAACCATGCCTGAGATAATTCTGGGTATTGAGTTGGTCAGTCGCGGACAGAAGATTGCCTGGAACCTGGAATATTACCTGGAACATCTGGAGGAGCGGATACGGGAAAGCCTGGAGGCCGAGGAGGAAAAGCATGGCCGGAAAACCGGAAACCGGCAGTCGGCAGGGAACAATTCTTACCATGAATGATGAAAATAAAGTATTGGAACTTTCCCTGGCCCAGTCTTCCGCGACCCTGGAGCAGGTTCTGGAAACTTATAATCCGGAGCTGCGGCTGGAAAAGGTGGGGACAATCGCCTCTGTAGGTTCCGGTATCGTCCAGGTTAACGGGCTGAAAGGAGTTAAGGCGGATGAAGTCTTGAGCTTTCCCGGGAACCGCTTGGGAATGGCATCCAATCTGGATGCCCATGAGATCGGGGTTGTCCTGCTGGATGAAAGTGAAGGATTGCGGGCCGGCAGCGAAGTTCGGCGGACCGTACGGGTCCTGGATATTCCGGTTGGCGAAGCGCTGCTCGGGCGGGTCATCAATCCCCAGGGCCGGCCTTTGGATAATGCCGGCAAAATTTTATTGACGGAGCGGCTGCCGGTGGAACGGCCGGCTCCAGCGATCATGGATCGGGCGCCGGTCAAAGTGCCGCTGCAAACCGGGTTGAAAGTTATTGATGCCCTGATTCCCATTGGCCGGGGGCAGCGGGAACTTATCCTGGGGGATCGGCAAACCGGCAAAACCGCTATTGCGGTGGATACGATCATTAATCAGAAAGATAAAGACGTTATCTGTATCTACTGCGCCATCGGCAAGCGGGTAACGTCCGTTGCCAGAGTGATTGCCTCCCTGCGGGAGCATCAGGCGATGGAGTACTGCGTCGTTGTTGTTGCCACGGAAAACGCTCCCCCCGGTGTGCAGTTTATCAGCCCCTATGCAGCCACCAGTATCGGGGAATATTTTATGGAACAGGGCCGGGATGTGCTGGTTGTTTTTGACGATTTGACCCATCACGCCCGGGCTTATCGGGAAATTTCCCTGCTGTTGCGACGCCCGCCCGGTCGGGAAGCATTTCCAGGCGATATTTTTTATATCCACTCCCGCCTCTTGGAGAGGTTTACCCATTTAAGCCTGGAACGTGGCGGCGGTTCCATGACCGCGCTGCCGATTGTGGAAACCGAGGCCCAGAATATCTCTGCTTATATTCCCACCAATATCATTTCCATCACTGATGGCCAAATCTACCTGGACCCAAACCTTTTTCAAAAGGGCATTATGCCGGCAGTGGATGTGGGTAAATCGGTATCCCGGGTCGGCGGCAAAACCCAGCTGGCCGCCTACCGGAAGGTTGCGGGTGATCTGCGGCTTTCCTATTCCCAGTTTGTGGAGCTGGAGGCCTTTTCTCGCTTTGGTGCCCGGCTGGATGAGGAAACCGGCAAAGCCATCGAGCGGGGACGACGGGTGCGGGAAATTTTAAAGCAGTCGCAGTATGCCCCCCTGTCGGTTGCTGATCAGATTAGTGCCTTGGTGGCGGTGTCCGAAGGGTTTTTCGATGAACTGCCATTGGCCGATATCCCGGCGGCAGCAGAGCACATCTGCCGGCGCATAAACGATAATCTCCCTGAGCTGGTAAAAAGGATAGATGCAGGGAGTCAGTTATCCGATGATGACCTGGAAAGTATGCGGCAGGTGATGAAAAAAGATCAGGAAAAAATAACTCCGGAAATGCAGGGATAAAGCGGCATGCGCGGTATTGAAAGCATGAGAGCCCGGATCAGGAGTACTGAGAAACTATTATCGGTGGTTAAAACCATGAAATCACTGGCAGCCGTCAATATTCGCCAGTATGAACAAGCGGCTGAGTCAGTGGGGGATTATGGTAAGACGGTGGAAATGGGATTGCAGGTGGTCATGCGCCATCGGGATGATCTGCTGGTGGGGGCACGCCTTGCTCCCCGCCAGAGTATGGGTGCCGTGGTCATCGGTTCCGATGTGGGTATGTGTGGTTCATTGAATGATCAGATTGTCGCCTTCTCGCTGGCTGCCATAAAAGACTACCTGGGGCTGGATCCGCAAAAACGGCCGATACTGGCGGTGGGAGAAAAAGTTGACGCTATCTTGCGCGATGAAGGTCTGCCGGTGCAGAGGACGTTCAGGGTTCCCGGTTCGGTGGAAGGAATAACCTCAATCGTGGGGGAATTACTGCTTGATATCGATGCCTGGCGCCGGGACCTGCGGCTTGACCAGGTATTTCTCTTCTTCAACCAACAGGATTCAGGGGTGAGTTACCAGCCACGGGTGTTCAAACTGCTGCCCGAAGATCAGGAATGGCTGCAGAAACTGCGGCAGAAAGGCTGGCCGGGACCTTCGCTTCCCACCTATACGATGGCTTGGGACCCTCTTTTTTCCGCTCTCATCCGCCAATATATTTTTATTTCCCTCTTCCGCTCCCTGGCCCATTCACTGGCCAGCGAAAACGCCAGCCGCCTGGCAGCCATGCAGCGGGCGGAAAAAAATATCGAGGAAAAGCTGGAAGTGCTGAACGGTGAATTTCACCATCAGCGCCAGACGGCCATTACCGAAGAGCTTTTGGATATTATTTCAGGTTTCGAAGCCTTGGAGAACGGGTGATCTTCGACCAGTACATGCAAACCACTGGCTGATTATAAACCAAAGGGGGGCACTTCTTGAAGAAGAGCCCCCCACTTAGTTTATCATTCGGTCAACAATGCATATATCTATTCTATATGCACATGTACATTTACTGGAGGTGCCGGTGGTACATTATCCTCAGGGATTTCAACCGTAATGGTTATTGTTTCAGAATCGCTCTGAGTTGGAGCACCATCGTCGGTTACCGTGAAAGTGACGGTGTAGTTTCCGGCCGCGCCGTATCCTGGAGTCCAGCTGAATTTTTGCTGGGCGTCATCAAAGCTGGCACCGGTTGGCAGATTACTGGCCGTATAGGTCAGTATGTCAGCATCAGGATCACTGGCGGTGATCGTAAACTCAAGTAATTCATTTTCATCAACGGTTTTTGCGCCGATGGAATTGAGCACTGGAGGTCGGTTGACGTTGCCCACCGTAATGGTTATCGTTTCAGAATCACTCTGAGCTGGAGTGCCGTTGTCGGTTGCCGTAAAGGTGACGGTATAGTTCCCCGACTCGCCATAGCCGGGAGTCCAGTTGAACCTTTGTTGGGCGTCATCAAAGCTGGCGCCGGTAGGCAGATTGCTGGCCGCATAGGTCAGGGCGTCAGCATCAGGATCACTGGCGGTGATCGTAAACTCAAGTAATTCATTTTCATCAACGGTTTTTGCGCCGATGGCATTGAGTACCGGTGGCCGATTCACGTCGCCTACCGTAATAGTTACTGTTTCAGAATCATTCTGAGCTGGAGTGCCGTTATCGGTTGCCGTAAAGGTAACCGTATAGTTTCCAGCCGCGCCATATCCTGGAGTCCAGCTGAATCGTTGCTGAGCGGCATTAAAGCCGGCACCGGTTGGCAGACCGCCGGCTGTATAGATCAGCGTGTCCGCATCAGGGTCACTGGCGGTAATTGTAAACTCAAGTAATTCATTTTCATTGACGGTTTTTGTGCCGATGGCATTGAGTACCGGGGGCCGGTTGACGTTGCCTACCGTAATGGTTACTGTTTCAGAATCACTCTGAGCTGGAGTGCCGTTGTCGGTTGCCGTAAAGGTAACCGTATAGTTTCCCGCCGTGCTATATCCGGGAGTCCAGCTGAATCGTTGCTGGGCGTCATCAAAGCTGGCGCCGGTAGGCAAGCTGCTGGCCGTATAGGTGAGGGCGTCAGCGTCAAGATCGCTGGCAGAGATCGTGAATTCAAGCAATTCATTTTCATCGACAGTTTTTGCGCCGATGGCATTAAGCACCGGAGGCCGGTTGACGTTGCCTACCGTAATGGTTATCTCTTCAGAATCGCTCTTGATTGGAGTGCCGTTGTCGGTTACCGTAAAGATGACGGTGTAGTTCCCCGATGCACCATATCCGGGAGTCCAGCTGAATCGTTGCTGGGCGGCATCAAAGCTGGCGCCGGTTGGCAGGTTGCCGGCCGTATAGGTCAGCGTGTCAGTATCGGGATCGCTGGCAGAGATTGTAAACACCAGTGATTCATTTTCATTGACGGTTTTTGTGCCGATGGCATTGAGTACCGGGGGACGGTTAGGCAAATAACAAGCTTCGGCGCTGTCTGTGCTTTCGTTGTCCGAGGTATCAAATGCTTTGACCACAAAATAATACGTTGTATTATCATCCAGATCAGAGATTATGCAAGTTTCTGCCATTCCTTCCCAGGCAGGAGTATCATAATTGTAACTTTGTCCTTCTGCCCGATAGAAAATGCGGTACCCGGCAAGGTCCTCCTCGGTGTTGGCATTCCAGGTCAGAGTGGCATTAACTGCCCAGACGCTGCAGGGAGAGAGGAAAAGAGAAAATATACAAATAACGAAAACCAGGAAACTTGCCGAGGAAAAGAAGATTCCTCGAGATATTGCATTCTTTTTTGTCTTGGATCGTTTCATGCTGACACCCCCGTGTGTTTTTAATCCGTGCAAAACACAGCTTTTTTGGAGTGCTGCATCAGCCCGGCAACCCTGCTACCATATCCATTTAAATTTAGTGCCTTACAGGTTATTTTCTTGTTGAAAAACAAGAAAATGTCCTGATGAGAGCACTTACTTGCGGGCAAAACCCGCGTTTGGACCTAGGCCAGTGGTTTTGCGTCCCACCCTTTCAAGTGGTTTGCCTTTTTCGAACGTCTATATCCTGTTAACTTATCATACGCTAAGTCGCAATCTTAAATTAAGCAATACCCGTACCATAAAACCGCCAATCGCATAATTGTGAATATTTTTTTGGGATATCAGGCAATTATATAGAATGCCAGGATATATTCATACCGTTATAAAAAAATTGATTTGAGCAAGAAACTGTCCTTCCGGAGATGCGTATTACTAAAATGTAATAGAACGGTGGAAACATTATTAATCGAGAGAGGAAAAGCCTTGCAGATTTTTCTCTCGCAGCACCGAAAAGAGTTTCTGGTCAGCAAAGAAGTGAAAGGATTTCGCTACTTTTTGCGGATAGTTTGACAACTCGTTATGTTTTGGTTAGAATTGCTGCCAATAGCGAGGGGGAGATGAATTAGGTGGCTTCCTTTATTCTATAGTTCTACTGGACGCCAAATTAAGGTAAAATATAGCAGGAGGGATTGAATATGAGTCTTAAAACAATACTGGTTTCTATTCTGGTACTTTTTTTCCTTTCTGTAACTGCGGCTGTTTCTGCCGGTGATTTTCCGCTGATCATAGATCACCACTGCACTGATATAAACAAAATTCCCGCCGAGTGGATCATCAAGGCAAAAACAGACTTCCACATCGCCTACGGGCATACTTCCCACGGCAGCCAGCTGGTAAGCGGCATGACAGTACTGGCAGGACAAAACAGCCTTTATTCTTTCAGCCGAAACGGTGAAAACGGTTCGATGGTATTCCATGACCGGGTATTTCCAGGCGATCTGGGACATAACGGCAACACCACCTGGGCGCAGCAGACCAGAGGCTACCTGAATAAACCTGAAAATGCGGCTACCAACATGGTGATCTGGTCATGGTGCGGTGGGGTGTCGGACAATACGGAAAGCGGGATCAATGCTTACCTGCAGGCCATGGAACAGCTCGAACGGGACTATCCCGACGTAACTTTCATTTACATGACCGGGCATTTGGACGGTACCGGCGAGAGCGGCAATCTTAACCTCAGGAACAACCAGATCCGCGCCTTCTGCCGGGAACATAACAAGGTCCTCTTTGACTTTGCCGACCTTGAAAGTTATGACCCCGACGGTAACTACTTTCTAGACAGGAACGCTTACGATTCTTGTAATTATGATCATGGCAACTGGGCGGATGAGTGGTGCGGCGCCCACCCCGGTGAGTGTTCTTCCGTAGACTGTGCCCACTCCAGATCCCTGAATTGTGACCGCAAGGGCCGGGCTGTCTGGTGGATGCTGGCCAGGCTGGCCGGTTGGCTGCCAGCTACCCGGCTGAGTTCCAATGTCCAGGGGCAGCAGGTGACCCTTGCCTGGAACCTCCTTAATGGTGCCGCGGGTTATAATCTGCTGTATGTCCCCTGGCCTTATCAGGGAGAAGCAATAGGAAGTTTTGACATGGAAGCGTTAACTTCCATTTCGGCTCTGGTGCCACCCGGTTTTGCCTACTACTTTGCTCTCCGTGCTTATAACAGCCAAGGCAAAATGGGTAACTATTCTAATGTCGCCCTTATACAGGTTCAGTAATTCTCTTCTAGCCATTGCTTATCATTGACGTGCCGGCAAGGTGATAAAAATTACCAGTTTCAGTTTCAACATCCCGTCAATGGGGTATAATAGCACCCAGCAAAACCTTTTTTCCTAAGGCGGCACCCATGGCCGCCCCATCTTTGCCGGCTCCCGGGTAAATTTTTTAGCTTTGAAAAATCAGAAAATCGAATCCAATACTGTTGCCAGTTCTTCCATGGTAAATGGCTTTGCTATCGCGGCGACAAAACCGTATTTCTGGTAGTTTGACATGACTGGATCATTTGAATAACCACTGGAGACAATAACCTTGGCATCCGGATCAACAGCCAGGATCTTCTCTACTGCCTCCTTACCTCCCATACCTCCGGGAATGGTTAAATCCATGATGATCACTTTTACCGGTGCGGAGGTTTTTCGCAGCTTTTTGTATAATTCCATCGCCTGATGACCATCGTCAGCAAACACGGCTTCATAGCCAAGGTGCTCGAGCATGTCGCCGGCTACCATTTGAATCACTTCATCATCATCCATAATCATCACTTTACCAGTTTTTACAGGAGACGATTCTGTAGTGGTCATGATTTTCTGCTTTTGCTGTTGTTTATGGCTGGTGGCCGGCAGGTAAATGGTAAATGTTGTTCCTTTGCCAATCTGTGATTGGACGGCAAGATGACCCTTGTGCTTATTGACGATGGAATAGGAGATGGCCAGTCCCAGGCCGCTTCCATCTTTTTTAGTGGAAAAATAGGGATCAAAAATTTTGGCAAGAGATTCCTCTTGAATGCCGATCCCATGATCTTTTAGAGATATTTCAATGTAGTCTCCAGCGGGTAAGGGGAAAAAAGCTTCATCTTCTTCAAAGGTAATGTTCGTGCAGGCGATATCAATAGTCCCACCTTCAGGCATAGCCTGCAGGGCATTAATTACCAGATTTTGGATCACCTGGCTTATCTGACCGCTGTCAATGTCAGTGAGCCAGAGATTGTCTGGAATATGATAGGTACAAGCAACCTGGCTGCCATGCAGCACAAAATTTGCCGTCTCCTTGATTAAGTCGCCAATGGCTGCGGTCTGCTTAACCGGGTCGCCGCCTTTGGCGAAGGTTAGTAGTTGTCCAGTCAGATCCTTGGCCCGCAGGGAAGCTTTTTCAGCATTTTTTATGAGAGAATATACTTTTTCCCGTTTGTCAACTAAGTTGGCGGCCAGGCTGATATTTCCCATAATTGCCACCAGGATGTTGTTGAAATCATGGGCTATGCCACCGGCCAGCACTCCTACTGATTCCAGTTTTTTTGCTTTGATGAGCTCTTCTTCGGTGCGTAGCTGCTCGGTTACATCCCGGAAAACCAGAACAACACCAATTATATTGCTCTCTTTGTCCCTGACTGGGGCAACGCTGTCAGCAATATTACGTTTATTACCATCTTTGGTGATCAGAATATAGTCCTGGTTCAGATTCGTAATGATACCATGCTTCAGGATTTGGTATGCGGGACAGCCAAGCGGTTTACCGGTTTTTCCGTCTATAGTGGTGAAAATTTTTTCCACTTTTTGTCCGGCAGCATCTTTATTGTTCCAGCCGGTGATTTGTTCGGCAACCTTGTTAAGTGATAGGACGATTCCTCCAGTGTCTGTCGTAATAATCCCATCCCCAATACTTTTCAGGGTAACCGCCAACAGTTCTTTTTCTTCCTGCAGACTTTTCTCAGCTATACTTACCGCTTTATCCCGCTGTTGTATGGCTTCACTAATTGCCCTGAATTCCGCTATATCCGTTTCAACTGCTGAAAAAGTAGCCGCTGACTTTTTTTCAACTACCGGTTGCTTCAGGAAGGTTACAATGTTTTTGACCGGTTGCGATAGAAAGCGGTTAAGAGCGGTGCGAAGACTGATAAAGAGCAGGAAAAACAGAACTACCACAAAAATAAGTTGATAAATGATGGCTTTGAGGATTTCGTGACTTAAAATCGAGTAGGGAATGGCGCAGTAAACCGTCCAGTTATGCGGGATGGATAATGGATTACGGTAACCGATGTATTTCTTCCCCTGGCTTTGATACGTAAATAGACCTGATGAACTGATTTTGCTCTGTTCACTTATCTCAAAGCCGAGGTTATAGCGGCTTTTCATCAGCGTTGAATCGGGGTGATAAATAACCCGGCCCGAATCGGAAAGTACAAAGACCAACGCTCCATTAAATTGCTGACCAATCTCCAGAAGGACCATTTCGGTGATAATATTTTGCAGGTTACGTTCAATAACCAGAATCTTCTTGTTTGGCAAAAAACATAAAATACTGACGACATTGAGACTGCTAAAAAGGGATTGGTGATGAAGAACAATTTTTTCTTCTGTTTGATCCATTGGCAGTATATTGCTCATGTCAAAACCATTATACGAGGGATATAATCTTGGGGGAAATACTATGGTGCCGGAGCTGTCAAGGACGTAGAACAGGTCTTTGACACTGTGAAATCGTAGTGAGGCAATCAGTGACGGCAAAAGATTTTCAGGATCCAGGTCGTCGGTCTGGTTGAGAAAATTAGCTATGTGCTCATCATAGGTAAAAATAGCGTTATAGATTAATGAACCGGCAATATCCGCCTTGTTTGTCATGGCTGAAGAAAAGTTTTTCCGCACTTCGTGATAGCGGGAAAAACCGGTAAAAACAGCCGCCAGAAGGAAACCGGCCAGAGCGATCCAGACAATAATCCTGGTTATTTTAAAATGCAGAGATTGTGAGCCCAATCATATTTCTCCATTATTTTGAAAACGACCATCGCGGACAATTATTTCATAAACTGGACGGATAACGTCTCCATACTGATCAAATTTTACCTGACCCATTAAGGTTTCATACTTACCGGCAAGCAAAGACTTTTTCAATTCGGCAGGATTAATGCTTGGACATCGGCGCAGGGCATCCGCCAAAATCCTGACCAGAGAATAAGAGCGGACCGATCTGCCTGATGCCGGTTTTTTGAATTTTTCCACCATTTTTTTTGAAAATTCCAAGTATGTTTGCCGTTGATTGTCCGGCTCAATATACGAAATGAGTGAAAGCCCTTCAGCCGTACGGCCGGCAAATTTGAGCAGGTTTGGGTTTTGTGCCCAGAGTGTGGCCAGACGGATCCCCTGGTATTTCCGGCTCTGCAATTCCTGGAGAATTACTGCCGTCATGGTTGCTTCGGTGAGCAGAAAGACTGCTTCCGGCTGCGGTTCCAGTAACGTCTTGGCAACCTGATCCCAGTCGGTATTTTCTCTGGAAAAAAATCTCGTTGTAGATATTTTTCCACTATAATATTTTTTCACACTTTTAACATAGTCAACGGCAAAAGCGGCATTGGTCATATCCATAAGAAAGGCTACCGAAGAAATCCCCTTTTTTTGCAAAAGTTTTGTGGCTTTCCGACCATAGAGTCTGCAGTCTACCGATGTCCTCAGAAACAGATCATCTTTTTTGCTCAATGAGTTGGTGGCGGAGTAGGCAGTTATAAGTACTGTATTTTTGGCAGTGACAATGGGATACGCTTTTATCGTATTGGCTGAATAACTATGGCCGATTACTGCCAGTACCTGGTTATCAATAAGTGACTCATCAGCTTTTCTGATACCCTCATCATTATTTTCATCGTCTCGAACTAATAATTCAAGGCGGCGCCCTTCTATTCCCCCCTGCTCATTAATTTCCTTGACCGCCAGCAAGGCGCCATCCCGGATGGATTCACCAGCCTCACCACCGCGACCGCTCAAGTTAACAGCCAGCCCGATTTTAATCGGTTCCGAGGATGATTGGCTGCAGCTGACAATAATTATGGGGAGAATGAACAGCAGGAACAGGCCCAAAACAGCTGTATTTTGTTTCATGATAAAATTACTCCCTTGGTGGTGAGCAGGTAGAGAACGTTACTGATTTCCTAAGCTGAGCTATTAGCGTTTAGCTTTTAAAAATCAGGGCTTTACGATGGTTAGTAACAACACCCAACGGGTGAAGGTTGATGATATTAAACATCTTTTCAACTTTCTGAGTTATGAAAAAACAGCTTGAAAAAACTTGTTTTAAGGATATTTCGGCATGGCTCTCGCTCATTCTCGCTGCACATCGTGTGCAGCTCCGAGGTGCCCGCCGCGAATCACCGTCGTGGTGATTCGTTCGGCGGTCAATGCCGCTGTGAGCCAAGCCCAAATATCCTGATAATGTCTCCTGGCAACACAAGTCAGAAAGTTGAGACATCTTGTAATTATTGAGCTAATAGCTAACTGCTAAAAGCTAATCGTTTAATGTAGGTTATTATAAAGTATTAAGCATTGACCGTAAAATATGAGTATAATTATACTGCTATGCATATTATTCTGAAGCAGAGTCAAGAAGATTATCCTGAGTAATAAGCCAGCATAATTCCTGAAATGGCACCTACAATTGACCATGACCATGGACTGGCGGTTGTGGGTCAGGTACTGCCGACGCATTTGACCACGAATCCGACCATACAGCCTATTGCTGTTCCGATGGCAATGCCTGCAATATATTTCTTCATGTCAATTCTACGCCTGTTTCTCAGTCATAGGATAAACGATTTTCCTCGTCCACTAATGTCGGTTGAATAATTTTTTGCCATTCAGGATTATCCCAGGTGCCCAACTTGTTGTGCATGTTGAGGTACTTTTGCGGTATCGGATGAGTGCCATAAACGACTTCAAGACCATATTTTGTTTTGATAAAATCACTAAAATAAGTAATGTGAGGGCATGGAGGATATCCCACAACCAGACCGGTGGCAAGATGAATCACCATTGCCCCGTTTTTCTTCATTTCGTCCACCGCGTATTCAATATTGCCGCCGGGACAGCCATCACAGCTGGTATAACCGACAAGTTCAACTTTCATATCTTTGTATCGGCTGAAAGCACCTTCCCTCTTTTTCAATGATCTGAAGCATTTTCCGCCTGCACACCTGCGGTAACGGTCACAGATAAAAATCCCGATTTTTGTTTGGTTTTTCATAATTTTCTCCTCTGCTGAATTACGCCTGGGCTGTTTTGGGCGAAAAAGATGAGACCGTAGGGGAATAAAGGTCCTTCAGTGTTATGCCAAGCCGAGCCCTGCCAGTTTTTCTTTTGTCGGGATGCCGTTTTGGTCCCATCCCCTCATGGTATAGTAGCGGTCCAGCATGGCATCAAGGTCTTCCTGAGAGCAATATCTTCCCCTGGCTGGACCGTCCGGAATTGGTTCATGCATCACCCGGTAGGGAAGGGTATCGTTCTTCCGGTTTAGTCCCCGTTTGATATTGATTAAACGTTCCAGGTTGTAGATCCGTTCCCCGGATTTTTGCAGGTCTTCAACCGTGAAGTTCCAGCCGGTCACCAGGTTGAAAATAGTAGCCCAATGGTCATTGATCAGGGGACCCAGTCCCTTTTCAGCGGTAAAGCGGCACATGATCAGCGAATCGGCCACGGCGCAGGAAGCCTGACTTTTGATCATGTATGCCGGCTGAGGTTCAAAACCCGGATCCGGATCAGCAGGGAGAGTGTAGTTTGGCCTGCCGTCCTGGTGGCTGCCACCCCTGGTGGAGGTGGCGTAGGCCAGTGACATTTCCCTCAAGCCCCGGGCGGAATGGGCCGCGCACTCAAGCCCCTGGCTGGTGTACAGGTACTTGTATGATTCCCGGCCAAATTTTTCTGCCAGCCGTTGTGAACCCAGGGCCAGATATTTACCGATTCCCTCTTTCATTGCTGTTTTCCGGATCAGGTTAATTATACCTTCACCGTCCTCAAAATCCACCTGCCCACCCAGGTCCGCGGCTGAGATGATGCCTCTTTCCATGCATTCTGCCACAAATGACAGGGTGACGCCCATGGAAATGGTATCAATGCCCATCAGATCGCACAGGTGATTACCGTTGAATATGGAAGGGAGGTCATCATTGTCCATCATGGTGCCCAGGGCGTAGAGGGTTTCGTATTCGGGCATCTTGACGTTTTGCCCCGCATAATCTCCTGACGGCACCCGGACATTTTTCCCGCAGGCGACCGGGCAGCCAAAACAGGCTGTGTTTTTAACCGTGTAGTTCTCCTGGATTGTTTTGCCGCTGATTTTTTTGGCAGGCTCGAAAAACTCCCGGATATTGTTGCGGCTGCAGAGGATGCCCCTTCCATTAACCATGGTCAGGATGGAGGGGGTTCCCTGGGTGGTGAGCATGGCCGTATTCTTTTTCATTACCGCCCGCTGCTTTTTGAGAAAGTTTCTGAGCCCTTCAGGGTTGGCGATTTCAGTTTTCCGGCTTCCCCTGACGACAATGGCTTTCAGATTTTTTGTCCCCATGACCGTCCCCATGCCAGCCCTGCCAGCGGTTCCGTATCTGCCACCCCCGAAGATAATCCCGGCAAACAAGACGCCGTTTTCAGCTGCCGGACCGATGGCGGCGCCGACCGAATCGTTTCCTTCTTTTTGTTCCAGTTCCGCGATAGTTTCTTCGGTATTTTTACCCCAAAATTCCGTGCCGTCTTTCAGCTCTGCGTCTTCTTCGGTAACCAGTAGATAGACCGGTTTTGCTGATTTACCAGTGATATAAATGGCATCGAAACCGGTTCTTTTCTGGGCGACGGCAAAATTGCCGCCATAGTTGGAGTCGGCAAAAAAATTGGTGTAAGGTGAAATGGTCGCCACATGTCCCCGACTTGTCCCCCAGACCGGGGTATCGGTCAGGGGGCCGGTCGTGAAAACCAGGGCATTGTGCGGATCATCGGGACTGATATGGGCCGGCACCGTGTCATGGATGAGTTTTGCCGCCAGGCCGTTACCGCCCAGAAACTTTTTGGCAAAATTTTCATCATAAGATGTTTTCTTTATCGTTCCTGTGCTTAAATCTATCTTGATGATGCGGCCATGATGACCATACATTATTTTTCTCCTTCCTGTGCCTTAATGATTCCGGTTGCTTTTATTCCGGCAGCTCTTCCAGCTCATACCATCTCTGGTAGGTTTTTTCCACCTCGGTTTCTATTGTCTGTAAACGCTCTTTCAGACCACGGATCAGTGAGCTATCTCCAGCTTTATAAATTTTAGGATCACCCATTTGTTGATGGAGCTCAGCCTGCTCGGACTCAAGGGCTTCGATTTTTTTCGGCAGCTCTGCCAGCTCTTTATTTTCTTTAAAACTTATTTTTCGTGGCTGTTTTTTGCGCTGAGCCGGCTTTGCTTTTTCTTTTTTAGGTTGCGCCGATGTTGTCGATTGTGTTGCCAGCCAGTCGTCGTAGCCGCCGATCATTTCTTCAACCTGGCCATTGCCGGCAAAGATCAGTGAGCTGGTCACAACATTATTGAGAAAACTTCGATCATGGCTGACCAAAAGAACCGTACCCTGGTAGTCGAGAAGTAATTCCTCCAAAAGATCTAAAGTCTCCATGTCGAGGTCATTCGTTGGTTCATCCATGATCAACAGATTGGCTGGCTGCGTAAACAATTTGGCCAGGAGCAAGCGGTTTTTTTCGCCGCCGGACAAAATTCGAACCGGGGTGCGCGCCCGTTCCGGGGTGAAGAGAAAATCCTTTAGATAACCGTAAATATGACGTAATTTGCCGTGAATCAGAACCTGATCCTGGTCATCGGCAATATTTTGTTTGACACTCTTGTCTTCATCCAGCTGTTCGCGGAGTTGGTCGAAATAGGCGATCTGCAGATTAGTGCCGTGACGCAACTTTCCACTGGTTGGCAGCAGTTGTCTGGTAAGAATTTTCAGCAGGGTCGTTTTGCCGCTGCCGTTCGGTCCGATCAGTCCGATACGGTTGCCGCGCAGGATACGTACATTAAGAGAATCGATAATTGGGTGATCATCGTATTTGAAGTTGAGCCTCTTTGCTTCCATGACCATTTTTCCGCTATGTGCCGCTTCATCCAATTGCATTCTAACTTCACCCGTCCGCTCCCGGCGTTGACGGCGTTCTTCACGGAGTTTTTGCAGTTCACGAACCCGTCCCATATTGCGGGTTCGGCGGGCCTTTATCCCTTTGCGGATCCAGATTTCTTCTTCTGCCAGTTTCTGATCAAAGCGGGCCCAGGCTTTTTCTTCGGCATGGAAGACATCCCGGCGGCGCTCCAGATAGACATCGTAAGGGCAGCGATAGTCCTGAACCTGGCCGCGATCCAGCTCGACAATGCGATTGGCCAGATTTCTGACAAAGGTGCGGTCGTGGCTGACAAAGATCAGGGTTGTGCGCAGCCGCAGGAGAAAGTTTTCCAGCCAGCAGATAGCGTTGATATCCAGATGGTTGGTCGGTTCATCCAGTAACAGCAGGTCAGGGTCCTGGACCAGTGCCGCCGCCAGTAAAACACGTCGCTTCAGCCCGCCGGACAAGGTGGAAAGCTCCGCCTCAGGATCAAGATTCATCTGAGTCAGCGTTAGTTCAATGCGGATATCAGCCGTATGCGACTCCAGCTCTTCGGCAGCCAGGATCTGCTGCAGGTAATGGCGGATTGTTCCGGTCAAAGGCTGTGGAAATTCCTGGGGCACATAAGCGGTTGTGGTTGCCTGTTTACGGATGATTTTCCCTGAGTCGGGAGGCAGATCATTATTGATCAGGTGCAGAAGACTTGATTTCCCGGTTCCATTGCGGCCGAGCAGGCAAATTCGGTCCCCCGATTCGATTTGCAGGCTGATATTGTCCAGGAGTTGTGGTCCGCCAAAGGCGAGACCGACTTGATGAAGAGAAATGATATCCATTATTCTTTTTTATCCAGTAATTGGCGAATCCTGGCCATAATCTGCTGGATGTTGTAGGGCTTATTGATAAAGCGGTCCCCACCCAGCTTAATAATATCCTGTCTGCAGGGCATTGACTAAATATCCATCTTTTCAACCAGCTTTTCCAAATAACGTGATTTCATCTGTTTGCTGGCCATTGCTTGTTTAATCGGCGGCAGTCGCAGAATAACTCCTAACAGCGCCGCAAGGGCCCGGTGGCTGAACAGGGCCTGGTTGTCAAAAATAAGATTCTGCAGTTTGTTGCGTTCAATAGCCATAACCACGGCGCGATGAATTCCATTCAGGGGGGTAAGCACCCGTTCAGGGCGTGATTTTAGTTTTATCACCGCTTCCGGGCAGGCGCGGACACAAAGGCCGCAGCCGAGGCAGCGATCTTCAATCAGGGTGGCCTGTTTGCGGCTCGGTTTTTTTGGGTCATTTGCCGAGGAAAGGGCGATCGCTTCCACCGGGCAGGTATTGACACATATGCCGCATCCGGTGCAGTTTGGTTGATCGATTTCCGGGATGAAATTGGTTGTGTGAATCGGGTTTAAAACGGCGAAGCGCCGGGCGGCAATCATCGCTTCACAACAGCAACCGCAGCAATTGCAGATGAAATTAACTTCCTGCCGGACATTTTCCCCGAACTGTACCAAGTTATAATCATAGGCCTGCTGCAGCAGGTCGAGACATTCGTCGGCAGCGATCAGGCGGGCATGACCATGCTTGGTTAGTGATGCCGCCGCGCTGTTGAAGGTCATGCAGATATCCATCGGGGCATCGCAGGCTTTGTCCATATGGTGCATTTTATGTCGGCAGTAGCAGGTTCCAATGCCGATGTGGGTTGCCGTTTTGATGACCTCGGTGGCTCGTTCGTAATCGAGAACATGGAGGGCGTCTTCATTGGTAAGGATCGGTTCGTGGATAAAAGCCCGCCCAAGTTGGGTTTCTCCCCGGGCAAACAGATCGCTAATGAAATCCTCTTCAACATTCATGTATTGGTAGAAAAGTTCGCTGAGAACTTTCTGGTCAATATCACCTCGGGTGCGCATCAGGGAAAATTCAAAAAAACCGGCCATGGGTGGCGGTAGAACGTAAATAGATTCTCCATTTTTATCCAGATCGACCAAAATGGCCCGTCCGGCCAGCTCTTCAAGTATCTTGCGAGTTTCGGCCAGGTTGAGCTTCCAGACCTGGCTGGCTTTCTCTACAGTGAAGGGCTTGATTGGCAATTGGGCTACCAATTCAGCTTCTTTTTCACTGAACAGCAGGGCGAGTATTTTATACAACAGTTGTGATGGTGGTGCGCCTTGGGGGAAGCGATTAAGTCGATCGACCAAATTAGAATAACTTGATTTGAGAACGTGGTGTGCCATGTCATTACCTCACAAATTAATCTCGCTCGTCTTTTATATATTCTCCCATGAGCAGCCTATTTTTAGGAGTGATAGCGTCGGGAATTTTTTGGGTTACAATCTGATATCCCTTTGATCTCAGCTTCATTGCTCTTACAGCATCCACTGCTAAGGTTTTTTCCATCCAACCTTCAAGGCCGCCGGTGGAAGATTCCTTCAGATCATGGCAGCAGGGTAGAACCGCTACCCTGGCATGCTGTGCAGTGGCCTTATCGATAATCAAATCGGTTAAAGCGCCGCAGGCATGGGCTGATACTACCATATCATCAGGAAGAATGGTAATCTCTTGAATATCCATTTCTTTGTAGATGATCCTGTTTTTCAATCTCGGCCATGATGCAATCAATGCCTTGGATAATGCAGGAGCATTTAAAGGAATTTTGTTGTCCACTGCAATGGCGGTCTTTGAACTGTCATCGAGGATGAGCAGTATATGCGCCAGAAGTCCATGACCGCAGGCAAGATCCAAAACCCTTCCTCCTCGATATCTTCGCCGTATCCTTTTGGCCATTTCCCAGCTTTCATAGAGCTCTTTTCTTGGGAGTGTTCCCGCCCGGCAGACAGCTCTGGCAATTTTATCGAAGAGGTGATCGCCGGGGAACAATGACTGCTGTCGGGGTGTCAGCCTGTTTTTTGAAGATTTTTTCATGATTGATAAAATACGTGCTCAACTTTCTGGGTTGCTCTAAAAACAGCTAAATGAAATTTCCAGGGATGTTCCGGCATGGCTTTTGCTCATTACTCATATAGGTATTCAGACCAAAAGAAAAGGCTGAAATCCCTCAGGATCCCAGCCTTTTACCGCTGAATGGTGCGGAATCTGGACTCGAATTCGCATGGCAATATATTGATATTATACAATAATAACCAGTTGTTATTTCGTGAAAGCCCCTAAAGAAACCCCTAAAATTTCGAACTGTCCTGTTTTTTCCCTTTCGAGAGCTGTTCTCCTCGGCCTGAAAGTTACTATCAGTAAAAGAAAACTACAGGGTCTCATTGTTAAAAAAACTAGGCCGAAGATCAATATGAAGAAGCCATCACTGATGGCAACACCGCCATCATGCTTGAGCAACTGCAAACTGGCATGTACGCCATGAATGTTGGCAACATTCTCACCCATGAAGAGGTTTTTATTTCGATCACTTACGCCGAACTCTACACCTGACAAGGAGACTCACTCCGCTACATCCTGCCGACTACCATCGCTCCCCGCTACGGCAATCCCGAAGCAACCGGGCTGGAACCGCACCAGGTACCTAAATACGATCTGATGTCGGAAAATCGGTTTAAATTTGAGATAACCCTCTCCGGCATGCTGGCAAAAGCTGAGCTCGAATGTCCATCGCATAATATCTCAATATCTAAAACTCACAACGAAACAATCATAAGCCTTGCCTCCGGCGAAGCCGGTATGGATCGTGATTTCATCCGGCATATATCTATCACAAGAAAACAGAGACAGCATTTTTATTGAACAGAACTCTGATGGCAGATATGTCGCATTAGCCTCATTTGCCCCACGATTTCATGCACCTGAACAAGTTCCTCCAAAAAATATCAAGATTGTGGTTGACTGTTCAGGTTCGATGACCGGCGACTCCATTACTCAGGCCTGACGGGCCATCAGCGACATTTTAAAGCAACTTCGACCGGAAGATTTTTTCAATCTCATAACCTTTGGCAACAACGGCAAAACCCTTTTCAAACAACAGGTTCCTGCAAGTAAAACCAATCTCACCATAACCCGGCGCATCCTCCGCAGTATTGACGCAGATATGGGCGGCACCGACCCGCAACTCATCGAGGGTGACAGTTTTCGCATGATTATTGCGACACCGGAGTTCGGCGATAACCCCGCGAAACAGATTAAGATTGTAGATGCAGATAAACCACAAAAACCCATCATCGACCAGTCGGGGGCAGAGTCGGGGGCAGAAAAAATTCTACTGCTATTGCAAAAAGAGCCGTTGGCAAAATCCAATATAGCAGATCAGCTTGGACTGAATACTGTTACCGGTGCATTGAATCGGTTAGTAAAAGATTTGCACAAGAAAGGTCTGGTTGAGTATACCATTCCCGACAAGCCCAACAGCCGTTTACAAAAATACCGCCTTACCGAAAAAGGCAAAAACTACCTAAGAAACCACCAATGAGCATGAAAACGCGTGAATTGAAAGAAGCAGCTACGCAAATTTCGGGAAAGACAATATGAAAAAACCGCCCCAGGGGATTCTGAACTATTTTACCACCTATACCGAGACGCGGTTCAATTTCAGGCATTTGGTTAATTATTTGCCGATTATATCAGTGAATTAATGGATGCCGCAATTAATCGGGGGGTCTAACCCCCATTTTCCTTTAAAAGGAGTGTCACGTAGTTGAAACAGCGCGACAGGAGCTTGCCGATCGGCGAGGTCATACCACCTGACCTTCTTTTGCTCGGTGATTGCCATGGATTGTCGCTGAAGTGTGAAGGCTAGCCGGCCACTGTAGTCGATGATGATATGGCGTTCGTTTCTGCCCGGGTGCAGGAGAAACTGCAATGTTGTACCGGCCACCAAGGGAGGGTTCCCGGTTATGACTCTGATTCCTGTCTGCATGATATTCACCAGCCGGAAGCCCCTGTATGAGGCTTCCGGCAAAAGTGATTTATTGAAGAAATATGATGCTGTTATCGTTCAGCGTTTTTCCAACCGGCGTTGTACGCTTCACGATCTTCCTTGTTGGAAGGTGGGTTGTAACTCGGTGATGAACCGCCACTAATGATAATTTCAGCCCAGCCGTCATTTCGGCTTTTCTCTCTGTCATGCTGTCCTTGGGCATGATGGTCTTTATCTTTCGGCATGGTGTACCTCCTGTTTTGGGACATTATTGGAAAGGATTTTCTGTTTTTTTACCCTTTCGAGACCAGAGCAGCATCACCTCCCTTTTTGGTGGACGGCTTCTGATTTTTTTGGTGGGATTCCTGATTATCCCAATGGGTTTCCGGTTGTTTGCTCTGAAACCAATCTTTGCGTTGTTTCCTGTATTCATGCCAGGACATGAAAAGACCACTGTCCGGTAAAGCCGCCTCCAAAGAATCGGCCAGGGATTTGCACACCAGCCGACGATTCCTGCGAGTGATTTTTTCCCCCTCCCCGACGGAATAAATGTCGACTTCGTCTTTCGGCCCCAGTTGGCTCAACAATCTTTCAAGGGTGCCGGGTTTGCTTCTCAGATCCTTGATGGCACGGTTGGCAACGCCGATATTGAGCAGGAAAGACTCTTCGGTGGGAATTTCGATGCCGGTCAAGTAACATTTCGCCATGATGCCCCCTCCTTTCTTGTTGAAATTTTATTGACATGTATTTTATAATAATTTTAATCATGCTTTCTTTCTTTGTAAATATTTATTCGATGATTACAGTAAGATAGAGTCCAATTGGAGTTTGTGATTGGAGTAAAGAGTGGAATATCTTTCGCATCAGGAAGTTTCAGAGAAAAAAACGGAAATTCAGTTGGTACATTAAGTGGTGGGATGCAAAACGGAAAAAGTATGTGTATGTCTACAGGGAGACCAACCGGCAGCATTATGTCCTCCTTTGCAGGAAGAGAGAGTGGAAGGTCTGGCAAAATCTGCGTCCTTCACCACGGTCGTCAACCCCCAGACGTTGGAAAAAGAGGCGAGGTTAAGCTAAGCCGTATATGGTTGATAAATGCCCGGTATTTTGTTAGAAGCAATGAATCATGAATCCTGCTTTTTTCTACAAAATACAAGTCCGTTAATAGATTTTTTAATGCGATTTCCCGGAATTGGAGTTATAGGAAGTGAGAGTTAAGGAGGGAGAATATGTGGGAAAGGACCGGTATTTTCATCCCTCAAAAATTTGAATTTGTTTAAACAGGCATTTATTGAAGGTGGAACTATTGTTTGGCCTAATGGCGCTGATATAGCTCCTGAAAGTTTATATGAAAAATGCGAACAAAAAGGGAAATAGGAATTTTATGTTTGCTACGTTGCAAAGTCAAATTATTCTATAGATAAAAAAGGATAAACGGAGGCCTGAAAAATGAAGCGTTTTTTTACTCTTGAATATTGGCGGGATGATGGTTGGTTTGTGGGTAAATTAAAAGAAATACCTGGAGTATTCAGCCAGGGGGAAACGTTGGAAGAATTGAAAGTAAACATAATAGACGCCTATCAAATGATGTTGGAATCTTCCGATTTGGAGGTGGAACATCCTGTCTCTGCTTATGTGGAGGTTGGGGTGGAGGTGTGAAACGCAATCTTTTTTTAAAACAGCTTGCCAGGGAAGGATGTTACCTTAGACGTCATGGCAGCCGGCATGATATTTACGCAAATTCTGTTACCGGGAAACAAGCTCCTGTTCCGAGACATGCAGAAATTAAAGAATCACTCGCACGCTTAATTCGTAAACAACTCGGATTGAAATAATATAAAGGGCCACCCCTCTGTGACAATGCCGATTTTTCCAAATGTGAAGGAACACGTGGCGAGGCTCTATCCCGGCCTGTTTTAATACCGCCTTGTTTAATAGGGAGCTTTTCTCGTCGCAGGTAAAGCACTCTTCGGCTTTTTCGAGCACCCGTTTGGTAAAGAACTCGTTGATATCGCCGCGTTATAAAAAGAAAAGGCTTGTAACCGATTAAAGTTACAAGCCTTATTCGTATATGGTGCCGAAGGCCGGACTCGAACCGGCACGGGCGTAACCCACCACCCCCTCAAGATGGCGTGTCTACCAGTTCCACCACTTCGGCAAGTATAGCGCCGTTCATAAACTATCCGCTTCAGCTTTGTCAATGATTTTCTCCGGTTCAATTGCCTTCAGGATCAGTGAAGATGTTGGCTGAATGGCGCGCGGATTGGTGTATTTGTCGGTTAAATGCGGGTATCAAAAAGAGTTCCCATACCGGTGATGGCTTCCAGAATAAGCTTTTTTAGTCGTTCAGGTGAGTGGATGAAACGTTCACTGATCAGTTGACATACCTGTTGGTTGGTGCCGCAGTCATAGGCCCGCAGCATGAAACCTTCAGGAACTTCAAGAAAAGAAAAATTAATTTCCTTCCCCTGCTCCTTCAATCGATGGCTCAGGCGATCCAGCAGGCGAATGATTTCCTGGTACATGCTTCGCTTGGACTGAATATTGCCGTCTTTACGGCGTTGATTTCGCCGATTGAGCTGCCGGCTGAGCACTTTTGTCCGCCCCCGTTCGGCCAGGGTGGCGGCGGAAGGGGCCGTGGATGGAGTAACCTGGAAATAACCTGATTTCAGCAAACTGTCTTCAGCCATTTTTGCCTTCCTGGTAAAGAATCAGTTCGTCAAGGGGTTTGCGGGAGGCCGGTTTGGGTCGATAGTCGGATGCCGGATAACCCAGTGCCACTACCGCCATTAATTCATATCTTTTGTTTAACTGCAAAATGTCAACCACCTTTGCTCCGTTCTTGAGAATTTCTCCCAGCCAGACAGCCCCTAAATCATGGCTGTGAGCCGCCAGCAGCAGGTTTTGTAGGCAGGCGCCAACCGCCTGAATATCCTTTTCCCGGTGGTAGAGGGATTCAGTATCCAGGAGAACAATAATCAGTACCGGAGCAGAGCGGATAATGCCATGATAATGGGTTAATTGGGCCATCTCATCTTTCAAATCCTGTCGTCGGACAATGGCAAAGCGCCAGGGTTGATTGTTGAGCCCTGATGGTGCCAGCCGCCCGGCCTCCAGCAATATGTCAACCAGTTCGTTGGGAACGGGTCTGTCATCAGCAAATTTGCGGATGCTGCGCCGCTTAAGGATTGCTTCCATCACCTGGTTGTTTTGCATCATTTTGAACTCCTAATAAATGATTTTCCTGTAAACCGGATTTCCATGTCAACCTTACTCTTCATATAAACTAACGGCCCCGATGAAACAAGTCAATAGTTAACACCATATCTTTGCATGACGATAATGAGTTGACCAAGTCGAATTAATTGCTTATAAATGAGTTTGAATGTCCTTTTATGGGGTAAGGTTTAAGTTTGTCCTGATCACTAACCACTATTATGGTGCAGGCCGGTGGCTTTCTATTTTCCGGAGCAACTTCGTTCGACTCGTTACGAGGGGATTTATCAGCGTTTGAATGCGGTTGAGCGTTTAATGTTGTTGCGTGAATTTATCGGCGTTACTTATCGGCGGCGTTTTCTCTACTTTAAAAATCAAAGTATCCACTCCCGGGCTCCGGCCCCTTTTCGCCATAACCTTGGGATTGCTACTGATCGTCAATATCGTCGCCTGATGATAAGCCGTCGGGTCTGGCGTCAGCAAGAGATTCTCTATCCCTACCTCAGGCTGATCTTCCGCCACTTTTTTTTCGGTTATCTGGTTCAAGGGGCTCGCCGAGCTCTTGATCTGGAACGTCTGCCGTATCACTCGCCGGACTGTTATTACGATTTCATCCCTAATCTGGCGGCGATGAGCTGGTTTAATCGTCAGCGGACACAGTATGACCCCATGATTGATTCTTTGATCGAGCAAGTGGTTGCCGAGAATCAACGCAGTCTCTATGTCTACGCCCTGCTGACGGCCATCCTGATAAAAGAGGTCTTACCATTCACAGAGATGGGCTCGATGGCACAAGAGCTTTTTGCTCTTCACAGCCGGCCTGGCAATACCCCGATCGGGGTCGAATTGGAGTTCAGTAATCTGGGGCGTTTCGCGACCTTTGATCAACCCTTGAAGGGTGGAAGAAGTGATTCTCTCTTTCAGAATATGCACTATTATGAAGCCTTTTTTCTTGATGATGTCAGTTGGCGTCTGGGGGGCTATCTTGATAGCCATATTCGCGGTCGCTCTCTTTTGTCTTTTCCCCGGATCGGCGCCCAGCCGGGCGGTTTTTATGAGTATTCACTGGTTCGTCTTGACTATCCCCGCAGTTTTTCGATGCCGCTCTCGATGGATCCCGGCCTCGTTGCTCTTTATATAGGTGAGGTGATTAATTTTGTTGCCGAGATCAAACCGCACAGTCTGCACCTCAATTTCGAAAAAATTGCTTTTGGTGAGCTTCGGCCTCAATTGGAGGATTATCTTTGTCTTTTTCTCTTAGGTGGTGATTTGGGACGAAATGAGCAAGGAGAGTGGCGCGAACGGCGGCTGGCTAATAACGAGTTGCGTGGAGTTATTCAGAGACGTAAACATCGTCCCGCGGAGGGGCAGACCGCCAAAGAGGTGGTTGAGTACGCTTTCCTGCGGCTCTGGGCTTCGGGGAATCGTGATTATGGCTATTATCCGGTCTTAATGGCCTTCAAAGGCTTTCAATACGGTTTTAATATCGATTTAAGCTGCCGCGACCAGGTTCAGGGAATGCTCTCCTGGGCCAACAATCCACAGCCCCTGCCTGAGGCGGCGATCGTCAGGTTTCTTGAAACTATCGAGATTGGCTGGCAGCGTGAAGGTGGACACCCGGCCGCAGTCCGGCAAAAGGCGGCGACGGAGATTAAGCGGGTCTTAACCCAACAGAATGCTTTATTGAAAAGTTGAAATAATAGTAACTATTCAGCACATCTTTATGAAGCGCACTGCTCCAAGCAAAACCGGGACTGTCCCCGAGCTTTTTGGTTTAAAAGGGGACTGTCCCAGGCTTTTGCGGCGCATGCCGACATTATTTCATAGTCCGTAAACATCTGGGACAGCCCCCGGTGAAGCTGGGGACAGTCCCGAGTTTACTACTTAAGGTGCAATACAATGTGCTGAATAGTTACAAATAATATTAGTTAGTGTTCATCCGGAAACTACTGTTTCCTGATAAATGCTTTCATCCATCAGCTTTCAGAAAAACAGTGTATAAGTAAATGCTTAAGCTTACTCAGAAACCATCATAATCTTACAGAATACGACTGGATAGTTATAAGATGCCAACATTATTTGGTCATGATCGTAAAATTCTGGCGCCGCTGGCTCACCGCCTGCGCCCCCTTTCTTTTGACGAGCTGGTCGGGCAGGAGCATATTCTGGGGCCCGGAGGGCTTGTCCGGCGTTTTTATGAGGCCGGGCAACTGCCGTCAATGATTTTCTGGGGTGGTCCTGGTTGCGGCAAGACGACTTTAGCCATGGTGCTGGCCCGTAGTGTCGGGGCGGATTTTTACCCGCTTTCCGCGGTTACCGCCGGGGTCGGGGATATTAAAAAAATCAGTAAAAAAGCTCGGGAGAATATGGACCAGTCCCGGAAGACGGTTTTGTTTCTCGATGAAATTCACCGCTTTAACCGGGCTCAGCAGGATATCCTTCTGGGGCCGGTGGAAGAAGGGATTCTTATTCTCCTGGGGGCGACCACGGAAAATCCTTCTTTTTCCGTTATTACGCCTTTGCTTTCCCGCAGCCGGGTGGTGGTGCTTAAACCGTTGACTGAAGAAGATCTGTTGGTTCTTTTAAATCGTGGTCTGGCGTTGTTTCGGGAAAGTATCAATCGTCCGATCTCGGTTGAGAACGATGCCTTGTCGATGCTGGCTGCTTATGCCCAGGGGGATGCCCGCCGGGCTTTGAATTTGTTGGAGACGGTGGTGACCAATCTGCCGGCCGATGTTACTGACATCAGTCCGGAAGTCCTGCAGCCGTTTCTGGGTGAGCGCTGGCTGGCTTATGATAAAAGCGGTGAAGAGCATTTCAACCAGATATCCGCCTTTATCAAAAGTATGCGGGCTGGTGATCCTGATGCTGCTTTGTATTGGCTCGGGCGGATGCTGGAATCCGGGGAAGATCCTTTGTATTGTGCCCGGCGGATGATCCGTTTTGCCAGCGAAGATATCGGCAATGCTTCACCACAGGCTTTGCAGATGGCCATCAACGCCCGGCAGGCCTATGAAATTCTGGGCTCGCCGGAAGGGGAAATGTCCCTGATGCAGGCCGCGGTTTACCTGGCGGTGGCCCCAAAAAGTGATGCGGTTTACCTGGCGTCTAAGCGGGTTAAAGGTGAATTGAAACAGACCGGTAATTTGCCGGTTCCCCTGCAGGTGCGCAACGCACCGTCCAAATTGATGAAAAAACTTGATTATGGCAAAGGCTATGTCAATCCCCACCGGGCGGCTGAGGATGGTGGACCACTGCTGGAATGCCTGCCGGCGGGACTGCGGGAACGGCATTTTTACCGGCCGGGCCATAATGGCTTCGAAGATACCATCTGCCGTCGTCTGCAGGAACGTAAGGGGAAGAAAAAAGGTTGAGATGACAGCTCTGGAAGGGAAAGTTGCTAATTTGCCCTTAGCTCCCGGGGTCTACCTGATGAAAGATGCCCAGGGGAAGGTGCTGTACGTGGGAAAAGCGGTTTCGCTGAAAAAGCGGGTGCAGTCCTATTTTTCCGCTGCTCCCAAAGCGGTCAAAGTCGCGGCCCTGGTGAAGCGCATTCATGAGCTGGAAGTGATGGTGACCGCCAGTGAGCTTGATGCCTTGATTCTGGAAAATACCCTGATCAAGAAATATCGGCCGACCTATAATGTCGAGCTCAAAGATGATAAAAATTATCCCTATGTCCGCCTGCAGGAAAGCCAAACATATCCCCGGCTGGAGATTGTCCGTCACCGGCGCCGGGACGGGGCGCTTTATTTTGGTCCCTACCCATCGGTCGGAGCCCTGCGTGAAACTTTAGCCCTGCTGCAGAAACATTTCTTACTACGCCGTTGTTCCAATCGCCAATTTGTCAACCGGCTGCGCCCTTGTCTTAATTATCAGATGAAACTTTGCCAGGGACCCTGTTGCCAGGAAGTGGATCCGGATACCTATCGGCATCATATTGACCAGGTTATTATGTTCCTGCGGGGAAAAGGACAGCAGGTTGTTGACGGTTTGGCCGCGGAAATGTCCGCATTGGCTGCCGAACAGCATTTTGAAGCTGCCGCGAGTCTGCGTGATACTATTTTCGCCCTGCAGAAAATCATGGCAAACCAGGAAGTTGACAGCGCCGCGGGGGATGATCTGGATGTTATCGGCCTGGCCGGGGATGAAAACCAGGGATTTGCCCTTTACCTGCTTACTATCCGCCGGGGCAAAGTCGTGGGCGGTCGTCCCTTTGCTTTTTACCGTTTTGCCGGTTATGCCGGCGAATTAATTGCTGCTTTTATGCAGCGCTACTACAGTGAAGAAGTCATTCCACCGCCGGTGATTCTGGTTTCCCAGGCGGTTGGTAATCATGAGCTCCTTGAGTGCTGGCTGGGTGCGCTCAGAAAACGTAAAGTTGAATTGACGACTCCCATACGGGGACGAAAAGCGGCTTTGCTGAGCATGGCAACGGATAACGCCCGGGCTTTTTTTCGCCAGCAGCAACAGGATTCAACCGATTTGCAGCAGGTTCTGGCGGCTTTGGGACGCAAAACAGGGATGAAAATGGTGCCGGCAGTTATTGAATGTGTGGATATCTCCAATTTTCAGGGAGATTTTCCGGTTGCCAGCCTGGTGTGTTTTGTCAATGGCCGTCCCCAAAAAGACAGCTACCGCCGCTACCGGCTTGATGAGATTGCTGGACCGGATGATTTTGCCATGATGGCGGCGGTGATGGAACGGCGCTTTGGCTCAGGAGCAGATGCACGGGAAAAACCGGATATGCTGCTGGTTGACGGCGGCAAAGGGCAGCTTTCGGCCGTGGCCCGAGTGCTTGACCGGCTGCAGGTTGATGTTTCTATTGTCGCTATCGCTAAAGGACGTGATAAGCGGGGAAAAAAATCGCGGGCTGCCGTTGATAGTTTTTATATTCGTGATCGCAAAAATCCTTTAAGTATTCATCTCCATTCCGGAGCCTATCTGTTGCTGCAGCAGATTCGTGATGAGGCCCACCGATTTGCCATCAGCTATCACCGGCAGCGGAGCCGGAAAAATCTGACGGAAACTTCCTTGCTGGGGATTCCTGGGATTGGTCCGGTCAGAGCCCGAGGTCTGCTGGAACATTATGGCAGTCTGCAGGGGGTGCAAAAAGCCGGCCTCGAAAGCCTTGAAAGGTGTTCCTTCCTTGATTGGGGAACGGCGTCGAGGGTTTTCCAGTATTTTAAGAGCTGAAAAAGCTGAACCGTACTACAAACTGTAAAATTATCGATCACCATAAACCGGACATGAAAAAGGCAATAGAAGCACTTGTAAGCCGCTTATTTACATGATATACAATAAATATGGATGATAAAAAAACAGACATAAAAACGGACATTAAAGCGACCTTTATAGATGAAGACCGTGGCGAAATCACCGGGCTGATGGAACCGATGCTGGTTGGCGAAGGTTTCAGGTTTCGTCCGGAGTTGACCGACCTCGCGATTGATCTTGCCGCGCGGGCGGCGGGATTTCGCCGGAGTATACCTGAGGGCGTTTTGGTGGCATTGGCTCATCTGGTTCGGGCCATGAACTGCTACTACAGCAATCTGATCGAAGGCCATGACACCCATCCGGTCGACATAGAGCGCGCCCTCAAAAACGATTACAGCGCCGATACCGAAAAACGCAGCCTCCAAATGGAAGCCAAAGCTCATATCGAGGTTCAGCAATGGATAGATGCCGGTGGCCTGCGCGGCCGAGCCGCGACCGCGGAGGGAGTTTGTGAAATTCATCGCCGGTTTTATGCGTCACTACCCGAAGAATTGTTGTGGGTCGAGCATCCCGATACCGGCGAGCGATACCGCGTCATTCCCGGCAAATCGCGAAAAAGAGACGTTAAGGTCGGACGGCACCTCGCGGTCAGCCCCGGCGCGGTTCCGCGCTTTCTGGCACAATTTGAACAAGCCTACAACAAACTCGGCAAAACCGACGCTATCCTGGCGGCGGCGGCAGCCCACCATCGGTTGTTATGGATCCATCCGTTCATGGACGGCAACGGCCGGGTAGCTCGGTTGATGTCTCATGCCATGCTGCTTGAAACGCTGAAAACCGGCGGAGTTTGGTCCATTGCACGAGGTCTTGCCCGCAATGTAGGCATGTACAAATCTCATCTGATCAACTGCGACTTGCCCCGCCGCAACGATCTTGACGGTCGCGGCAATTTAAGCGGGGAAGCCCTTGCCAAATTTACGAAATTCTTTCTGGAAATCTGCATTGACCAGGTAAAGTTCATGGAAGGACTGGTCCAGCCGGATCGGTTACGGAACCGTATCCTGATCTGGACGGAAGAGGAAATCCGTGGCGGAGTGCTGCCGCCGAAATCCGGCATGGTTTTGGAAGCGATACTGTATCGCGGAAAACTCCCGCGCGGAGAAGTCGCAAACCTCTTAAACACCGGCGACCGTCAAGCCCGGCGCATAACGTCTGCCCTGGTCAATGCCGAAATCCTTACTTCCGAAAGCTCTCGAGCACCGCTATACCTTGCCTTCCCCGCCGGATTGGCCTCACGATGGATGCCGGGCTTGTTCCCGGAAAAATAAATGGCAGCTCGCAAAACAGCCGCTTATGCGTCAACGTAAGCGGCATCGAGGGTTTTTCAGTATTTTCGGAGCTGAAAAAGAGACTTGTTTGCATGGCCGGATGTCTGTAGAGAACTTTTTTAATTGCTTGAATCATTGATGGCTATGAGATATTATCCGCTCTTCAGTAACCATAAAAACTCAACTTTCTGACTTGTATTGCCAGGGACATATTAGCAGGATGTTCGGGCTTGGCTCATAGCCTGTCTGCGTGCGGCACGCACAGGCAGGCCATGGACGGCCGGCGAGAATGAGCGAGAGCCATGCCGGAACATCCCCTGGAGATTTCTTTCGCTGTTTTTAGAGCAACTCAGAAAGTTGAGATAAAAATAAATAACGGTATAAGTTATCCGGTATAAGGGGTACGGGAAGACTTTGAAGCTGAAATAATGAAGGTTGAAATATAACTAAGAATATGGGGTTTTTACGAAGCCAGCAAATATTTTCAGAAAGGAAAAGCTAAATGGCGGATAAAATTGTTGTAACCGGTTGCCAGGGAATGCTGGGGCGGGCTGTTATCAGTCTGCTTGAATTAACCTCGACGGAACATGAGGTGGTACCTTTAACCCATGCGGATCTGGATATAAGCAATGATCAGCAGGTTTTGCAGGTCCTGGGTAAAATAAAACCACAGGTTATCATTAATTGTGCTGCTTATACTGATGTTGATGGGGCCGAAGAAGAAAAACACCTGGCCCTGGCGGTTAATGCCCGGGGGGTAAGGAATCTGGCTCTGGCTGCCGCTGAGTACCAGATATTCATTTGCCATTTCAGTACCGATTATATTTTTGACGGCAAAAAGAAGGAACCCTATCGTGAATGGGAAGAACACTGGCCGTTGAATTATTATGGTATGTCAAAGCAGGGCGGCGAAGAAATGCTGGCCAGTCTCTGGGATGGATATGTGCTCATCCGGACCAGCTGGCTTTATGGGCCAGGTGGAAAAAATTTTGTTGATACCGTCAGAAACAAGCTTGAAGCCGGGGAAACATTGCGGGTGGTGGATGATCAGTTTGGGGCGCCAACCTATGTCGGCGATTTGGCTGCCACTGCCATTACCCTGGTCGACCTGCGGGCCCGGGGCAAATATCATTTTACCAATGATGCGGGAAACGGGGTCAGCTGGTATGAGGTGGCCCGGGAAATTGCCTCGATTTCAGGTTATGATCCGGAGCTGATTACTCCGGTCAAAACGGCTGATATTGAACAGGAAGCTGAACGCCCGGCCCACTCGGTGCTGGGGTTGCAGAAAATAAAGGAGATGCTGCCGGCAATGATTCGTTCCTGGAAAGATGCTCTGCGGTCTTACCTCGGGCAGCAACGGCAGAAATAAGTTAATCCTTCCGGTAAACGTCGGGACGGCGATCGGAAAAAATATCAATGGTCTGGCGGGCAGCCCGCAGTTGATTTAAATCCAGTTGACAGTTGAAGCCTCCCTGGTGTCGGGGAGACTTTAGTATTTGTTTTCCCCAGGGGTCATAGACGGCTGAAAGACCGGGGAAAATTTGCTCGGTTTCCTGGCCGATCCGGTTGCAGGCGACAATAAAAAGCTGATTTTCAATCGCTCGGGCCTTAAGCAAAATCTTCCAGTGCGCGGCCCGCTGTTTCGGCCATTGGGCGCTTATGAGCAGTAAGCGGACTCCTCTAAGGGCCAATTGGTGACTGAGCTCAGGAAATCTGAGATCGTAGCAGGTCATCAGGCCCACCGGAATATTTCTTATCCTGCTGATAACCATCTCTTGGCCCGGGCTCAAAAAATCCGGTTCGTTCATCAGCGAGAAAAGATGGATTTTCCGGTAGCGGGAAATGATTTCTCCGGCGGGATCAATCAGGTAAAAGGTGTTGTAGAAGTTTCTGCCTTCCTGCTCCAGCATAGTGCCGCCAATAGCTGTTGATCTCTGGATTGCAATATTGCTCAGCTGCTCCAGCAAGGCTGGGGTGGACTCGGCCAGTCGGGAAAAGTTGGGAAAATCATATCCGGTGCTCCACATCTCCGGCAGCAGAATGAGATCTGTCGACGCATTGAGATCACGGTCTATAAGTTTTTTGACCCGATTGAGATTACGTTTCGGTCGCCCCAGGGAAACATTCATCTGGATCAGGGAAACAGTGAGTTCAGAGATCGGATGGTTCATGGCTGGCATTTTTCCTCGACGGCCTTCACTTTGCCGTTGATGCTCAGTGGTTTATCCCGGCGATCATCTATCTTTATGGTTGTAACCACCCGCTGAGCCCCCATTTCAAATGGCAGTTGATGCAGTTCTTCAGCCAGCCGTAGTAATTCATCTATTTTACCGACCACGATGGTGCCCATGGCGGTTAACTGGTGTTCAAGGCCGGAATCCTTGATCTTCTGCAGGCAGCCGGCCACATAAAGACTGACGCCGGGGGATCTGGTCCCCAGAGGGACGACGCTGATTTCCATCATTGCCATTGTTTTTGTCCATTCCGTGTGCAAGTTAGTTTCCATCCGGAAACTGTTGTTTACCGGATGGGCTGCTAGTGTTCAGTTTTCAGCTCCCAGTTTAACCAGTTGTTTTTTCAATATTTTACTGAAAGCTGACTGCTGATCGCTGAGAGCGTTCATTGGGAAACGAATGTTTCCTGATGAACTCGAACTATAAACGAATTAATCATCCTTGTAAACTTTTGTTGACAGGAGTATATCTTTTTTATAATTGAAGACAGTTATGGATTGATTGGACACTGTTTTTTTATAACTCTGGTTTTGCAGGTTTTGGGATGTATGGGCATAGTCTGAACTGAATATCGTGGATGGAGGAAGGAATGAATCTGAAAGTGTATCGTAAATTTGTACATACCAGCAATCGGCGGCGGGTTTTGATCCGGCCGATGCTTGCGGATGACCGTGAAGCAGTAACCGACATGTTTATGTCGGCATCTGGGGATGACCTTCGTTTCCTGTACGAAGACGTCAAGAACCCGGAGCTCATTGCCTCCTGGTTTGAAAACCTTGATTATGACAAGGTAATGCCGTTGCTGGCGCTGCATAATGATAAACTGGTGGGTGATGCTACCTTGCATCTTCAGCGGGGAGCATCCCGTCATGTGGGTGAGCTGCGTATCTACCTGGCCCCTGAATATCGCGGGGTTGGCCTGGGATCTCTGCTGCTCCAGGAGCTAATCCGGATTGCCGGCACTATTGGTCTGCGCTTTCTGCTGGCCCGGGTAGTTTCAGAACAGCTTTCAGTCATTAAAGCTTTCCGCAAGCTTGGTTTTAAGCGCCAGGCGGAACTGGATGATTTTTTTATGGCAAGTGACGGGTCATTCCATGATGTTTCAATTATGGTGTATCCTTTGTCAGATGAGCAGGAATATGTCTTTTAGGCTGCTTTACAGTTTTTAATCAATATTTTTTCATCCACGTCTTGGTGTTTTCTCATGACCATTGATCAGGGAGCTTCTCCGGAGATTATCGCGAAGTTGCATGGTATCCTGTCCCGACATCAGGATGCTCTCATTTCCCGTTCCGTAGAGGCCGTCTGGTCAAAGATTCCCGCCTATCGTGATCGAGAATTGGAGGAAGTTCAAGCCAGCTTTACCGGCTGCTATCAGGCCTACCTTAAGGTTCTGACTACCGGCGTGTTTGCCCCCATGGAAGATTATATGCACCAGATGGTCAGGCAGCGAAGCGCCGAGCAGGTGCGGCTTTCGGCCATCCAGGGGGCGTTTCTGATTTTTCGCGAGGTCGCGTTCCCCTTGCTGGTCAGTGAACTCGGCGGTGATTACCAAATGGTGGTAGCCTGCCTGAATCATATTCTGGCCGCTGAAAGTCGGGCTTTACGGTTGTTTGCTGATCTTTACCAGGATGCCCTTACCGAAATGCTGCGCCAGACCAATGAGACCCTTTCCCAGCGCAATGAAGAGTTGCAGGTTTTATCAATTTCCCTTGATCATCGGGTAGCTGAAACTACCAGGGAACTGCAGCACAGCCGTGATTTCCTTTCAGAAATTATTGAAAATCTCAAAGCCGGTCTGATTGTTGTTTCCGAAAATCTCGAAATCATGATGTTTAACCAGGCTATGGAGAAGATTGCCGGTATCCCGCGTGCGGATGCCCTGGGTCAGCGGGTGGATGACTTTCTGCAACGCTGGAATAATATTTCTTTTTCCCAGCTGAAAGAACAGCTGAACGTCCATGAGGACGTGGCGGTTTTAAAAGTTCATGGGCTGGGTGAGTCCCATGATCGGGCTGCGGGTCATTTTGATCTTCGGATGGGAGAAAGGGTTGATGCGGCCGGCGCATCCCAGGGTTATCTTATTCTGATTGATGATATTACTGATCGTGAGCTGTTGCTTCACTCTCTTTCCTGCTATGTCAGTCCCAGGGTGGCGGAGGGTGTGCTGGGGGCTAAAAATCCCATCAGTCTTGCGGGTTCAAGGGAGCTGGTTACGGTTCTCTTTGCCGATTTACGGGGTTTTTCTTTCCAGAGCCGGAAAATGTCCCCGGAGGAAATGGTCGAGCTGTTGAACGCTTACTTCGGTATTATGGTTGAAGTGGTCTCCCGCTATGAAGGAACGCTGGATAAATTCATCGGTGACTGCGTGATGGCGTTATTCGGGGCGCCCGTGGCCATTGAAGATGATGCCGTAAAAGCGGTGCAGTGTGCTGTGGATATGCAGGATGAAGTCAGCCGTTACAGCCGCCGCCAGAAGCAACAGGGGAATCCTTACCTCTATCTGGGGATTGGCATCAACCGGGGAGAGGTACTGGTAGGTAATATTGGTTCTCCCCGGCGGATGGATTATACCGCCATTGGCGAGACGGTAAATCTGGCCGCCCGATTTCAGGAATATGCCCGGGGCGGCGAGATTATTGTCAGTGATTCCGTCTATCAGTGTGTGAAAGAGAAATTTCAGGTCAAGGCCCTGGCGCCCGGGATCATCAAGGGAGCGAATTCACGGATTCCGCTTTATGTTGTTGATGGTTATGGGTTTTAACGTTTTTTTGTAAACATTTTGCTTTTAACTTCCAGTTGCCGAGATTGGGGACAGATACTTAGCTCTGTCCCCATGCGAAGCATAACTATTGAATTTTTTATTGGAAAGGTGTCTGATGACTCGCAGAGCGCAATTGAAAATGATCGATAAGGAAGGGCAGCCTGGCCGGGAAACTACGGACATGACGTTGTTCCAGGTCCGGACGTCGGAAGAGGATATTTCGTCCTGGGACCGGCGCCGGATTACGGAAGCTCTGCTCCGGGAGACTAACCTGGATGAGCCGGTAGCGAAAAAGGTCAGTATGGCCGTGGAGGAGGCGGTTTTTGCCGCTGATCTCAAGTTTATTTCCGCCCCCCTGATTCGTGAACTGGTGGATGCCAAGCTGATAGAAATGGGTCTTGAGCAGGCTCGCATTATGCACACCCGTTTGGGGATGCCGATTTTTGACGTGGAGCAGCTGATTGTCAATCCCAATCGGGAAAATGCCAATGTGCCTCACGGGCCCGAAGCCACCAATCTGACCTTGGCCGAAAGTATTAAAAAGGAATATGCACTTTTAAGGGTTTTTTCCGAAGATGTTAGTGATGCCCATATGCGGGGCGATCTGCATCTCCATGACCTGGGATTTATTGACCGTCCATATTGCAGCGGCCAGTCCCTGGAATACATTAAAAAATTTGGTTTGAGCCTGCCCAATGCTCTGGCCATTGCCAAACCGGCCAGACATCCCGAGGTGCTGCTGGCTCATATGATGAAATTTTCAGCGGCACTACAGAGCAATTTTGCCGGCGCTATCGGCTGGGACGCGGTTAATCTCTTTTTTGCCCCCTATCTTGAAGGACGCAGCGACCGGGAAGTGCGGCAACTGGCACAGATGATGGTCTATGAATTTTCGCAGCAGGCGGTGGCCCGGGGTGGTCAGGCGATTTTCAGTGATCTCAATTTGTACTGGGAAGTACCCAAACATTTTGCCGACGTTCCGGCCATTGGCCCGGGCGGGGAGTTGACCGGCAAAACCTATGGTGATTATGAACGGGACGCTCAGCGTTTTGTCTGGGCTCTTTTTGATGTTTACCGTGAAGGCGATGGTGCCGGCCGGCCGTTCTTTTTCCCCAAACCCTTGGTGCATATGACCGAAAAATTCTTTGTTACCGAAGGACATGAGCGCTTCCTTGAGCATATCTGCGATGTGGCAACCGAAATGGGTAATACTTATTTTGTCTTCGACCGGGGTGATACGGCCAAAATTTCAGAATGTTGCCGACTGAGTTTTAAGCTGGATGAAAATGACCTTGAGGATGCTAAACAGCCGTGGAAAATGCGTTATTCCGCCCTGCAGAATGTGACCTTGAATCTGCCTCGCCTGGGCTACCGGGCTAAAAGGGATGATGCCAGGTTGTTGGAAATGCTGGCTGAAATGCTGGAACTGGCAGTCAAGGCGCATTTGCAGAAAAGGGCCTTTATTGAAAGGTTATTGTCCCTGGGTGATCAGGCTCCGCTGGGTCTGCTGACCATGAATCGGGATGGGAGCTCTTACCTGCGGATGCCAAGAGCTTCCTATCTTATTGGGATGGTCGGGCTGAACGAACTGGTTCAGATTCATCTTGGGAAACAGATGCATGAATCCAAAGCGGCTTTTAAATTCGGGCTGAAAATCATTTCCCAGATGAAAATCCTGACGGAAAAGTTGAGTCGCCGGCACGGTATGCATTTTGTCCTGGAACAGACGCCGGCCGAAAGTACGGCTTATCGTTTTGCCCGCCTGGATCTCAAATATCATGCCCCCCATTCCGGGGCCGTGATCAAAGGTGATATCTCTTCCGGGGAGGTCTATTATTCTAACTCCACTTATATGAATGTTGGCTGTGAGATGAATCCTCTGGAACGGATTGAGCTTGAAGGACGCTTTCATCCGCTGATTGCGGCTGGAGCGTTGACCCATGTCTGGCTGGGAGAGTCGAAGCCGGATAGTGCATCATTAGCTAACCTGGTGGAAAAGATTTTTCGTAATACGTTGAATGACCAGGTAGCTTTTTCGCCTGATTTCACCTCCTGTAATGCCTGCAATAAAACCTCCCGGGGGTTGTTTGCCGAGTGTCCCCATTGTGGTTCGGAGGAGGTTGACGGCATTACCAGGATAACCGGCTATTTTACTAAAATATCCAGCTGGAATAAGGGCAAGCTGGGTGAGCTGCATGATCGATTCCGCAGCCGGAATGGTTCTGCTCTGCAATAAGCGCTCGTGCAGACCCTCCTGGTTGAATTTCTGCCAGGTCGGAGGAAAAAATGCTATGGGAAGGCAAATCCTGGTTTTTATCAAAAGAGATTGCCCCCGCTGTCCGGAAGCTAAAGTCCTGGCTGAAAGGCTGCGGAAAAAGGGGCAGATGGTAAGTCAGTTTGATATAGGTACCGTTGATGGCCTGGCCGAAGCGAGTTTTTATGGGGTGATGGCGACACCGACAAAAATTATTGTTGACGGTGATGAGGCACTGCTGGCGGCCTGGCGGGGAGTTGTTCCTGCGGGAAATGAGCTGTTTGAATTTTTGTAATTGATGATGGTAAACGGCTTTTTGTGGATATTCGGATAAAAGGTTTTATTGAAAGTTCGTGCTCGGACTGGCCGGGACAGGTTGTCGCGGTTATTTTTTTGCCCGGCTGTAATTTTCGCTGTCCTTACTGCCATAATTATCCGTTGGTGCTCAACCCTGATGAAGGTGAAACTTTTACCCTGGCATATGTGTTTCAACGCTTGGCTGTACTGCGCTCCTGGTTGGACGGGGTTTGTGTTTCCGGCGGGGAGCCGACTTTGAGTGCTGGGCTGGCGGGTCTTTGTGGAAAAATAAAAGAAGCCGGTCTGCTTTGTAAGCTGGATACCAACGGCTCCCGCCCCCGGGTGCTGCAGGAGTTGCTGGCCGGGGATCTTATCGATTTTGTTGCTATGGATGTAAAGGCTCCGTTACTGG
>JAYEKE010000048.1:27426-34926 GCA_034660915.1 Pseudomonadota bacterium | reverse complement strand
CGAAGCGGCTCAGGCGGCAATGGGAGTAACCTATTTTCACTGGGGCCTGCACCCTTGGGCTATCTACGCAATTGTCGGGCTTGGTTTGGCCTTTTTCGCCTATAATCGGGGCTTACCTTTGACTATCCGTTCTATCTTCTACCCGCTCTTAGGAGATAAAATTTACGGATTCTGGGGAAACTTGATCGATGTACTTTCAGTCCTGGCTACCCTGGTAGGTCTGGCTACGTCGCTGGGACTGGGAGTACAACAGATAAATGCGGGCCTGGGCTTTCTTTTTGGTGTCCAGATCAGCACTACGACTCAAGTAATCCTGATCGCTGTCATCACCGGCTTTGCAACTATGTCGGTAGTTTCCGGACTCGATACCGGGGTCAAGTTACTGAGCCAGGGAAATATGATACTAGCCGGAATTTTTATGTTGTTTTTACTCGTCGTTGGTCCGACTATATATATCCTAGGAGGATTTACTCAGAATCTAGGCTACTACTTGACTATCCTGCCCAAACTCAGCCTCTGGACGGAAACTTTCCGGGAGACCAATTGGCAAGGTTCCTGGACGGTGTTCTATTGGGCATGGTGGATATCCTGGTCGCCATTTGTGGGAATGTTTATTGCTCGTATATCCAAAGGTCGTACGGTAAGGGAATTTATCCTCGGAGTTATCTTGATTCCGACTCTGCTCTCTTTCATCTGGATGTCGGTATTCGGGGGCGCCGCACTTTCTTTACAAGCCAGCGGGGTTGCTGATATTGTCAGCGCTGTAAAAGATAATGTTGCTACCGCCATGTTTGTGATGTTGCAAAATTTTCCCTTTAGCCAAGTGTTATCATTTATTGCCATTATCTTGGTGACCATATTTTTTGTTACCTCTTCCGATTCCGGCTCTCTGGTGGTTGATCATCTGACCTCGGGCGGAAAACTTGATTCTCCCGTACCCCAAAGGGTATTCTGGGCGGTTATGGAGGGTGTAGTCGCCGCTGTACTTCTGCTTGGTGGTGGGTTGGCAACCCTGCAGACTGCATCGGTCTGTACCGGTTTGCCATTTGCATTCATTTTATTAATAGGTGTTTATACTCTATACCTTGGCTTTTCAGAGGAAGAATTCGTGGAAAGAGCCGCCCAACGGGCCGTTAAAACTTTGCAGGACGAACATCGAGTTGCTGAACTTGTTTCAACTGCGGTACAAAATGAGGTTCCCAAGTCGTGATGGTCTCGCAAAAAGTCAGAAAGAGCCCCATCGTCGTCAACAATATCAAGTAAAGGTTATGTATGGCTAAAGTTAAAATTAAGGTCAGAGATGTCAGCAAGATTTTTGGCCCCCACCCGAAACGAGCCTTAGTAATGCTCAATGATGGGGTTGACAAAACTGAAATCCTTGAGAAAACCGGTTTGGCGGTAGGGATAGTCAACGCTGACTTTGATGTCTACGAAGGCGAAATCCTGGTCATTATGGGTTTGAGCGGCAGCGGCAAATCAACCCTGATTCGCTGTCTTAATCTGCTCAATAAACCGACCACCGGTACGGTTACCATTGATGATGAGGAGCTAACCACCGTCGGCCATAAGCAGTTGTTGCGGATTCGTCAACACAAATTCGGCATGGTATTTCAACATTTTGCCCTCTTCCCACACCGAAAAGTTATAGAAAACACTGAATACGGATTGGAAATCCAGGGGCTTGACCCGGCCACGCGAAAAGAAAAAGCCCTTGAAGCACTCCAATTGGTCGGCCTTGAAGGCTGGGAAGATTCCTATCCTTGTTGACAATTTTTATTTCTGCGGTGACCTTAAGCAATGTTTTGCCCGTATTCGTTGTCCGGAATGTCACCACGAATACCTGTTGTCATTCAGTTGCCGGGGACGCTGGTTTTGCCCCAGTTGTCATGCAAAGAAAGTTGTGCAACTCAGTGTTACCCTGACGGAGAATATTCTTTTCCCCGTACCCCACCGGCAGTATGTATTCAGCCTTCCCATTCTCATTCGCCGGTATTTCCGTTATGATCGCAAATTGTTGGGTGGTCTTTGTCATTGTGCCGTTCATTGCAGGAATTTTTTCGTGTTTCCTTAAACCTGCCGGATGGTGTTCCCGGTATTGTTATGGCGATCCAGACTTTCGGCGATTACGCCAAATGGAATCCGCATTTACACGCGATTGTCGCGGATGGCCTTTTCACGGAGCTAGGTACTTTCCATGTAATGCCCGAAGCCTCACTGAAACCTTTAGCAGAGCGGTTTCGTGCCGTTGTATTTCGTGAGCTGCGGGATCGGGGGCTTTTTTTTATCCGCTGGCTGTATTGCTTGTGGCAGGATGGATTTTTTGTTATATTTTCCTGAATCTTAAACGGAAGCTAATGGTGGAAATCAGATTTGAAATCTGTTTCCAAAAATGAAGGCCAGGTGTTTCGGCCTGATTAACTAACAGGAGTATACATCCCATGTCATCATCAGTAATCGAACAATTTGATTTTCCTCCCTATCGTCCTCCTTCCGAAGCTTACAGCATGCTGCTGCGGGTGAGCCGGGGCTGTCCGTGGAATAAATGTGCTTTTTGTTCCATGTATAAAAAATACCCTTTTGCCCGCAAATCAGTTGAGGAAATTAAACGGGACATTGACCTGATGCCGGCTGTTTATGGACGCGGGGCACGCCGGGTATTTTTCGGCGATTCCAACAGCCTATTGCTGAAGGCTGATGATTTGGTGGAAATTCTGCAGCATTTGTATGAAGTTTTTCCTGATCTTGAGCGGGTAACCTCTTATGCCCGGGCAAAAACCCTGATTAAAAAATCTCCGGAAGAGCTGCGGTCGATCCGCCAGGCAGGCCTGACCCGTCTTCATATTGGTCTTGAAAGTGGTGATGATCAGGTACTGAAAATGATCAGCAAGGGGGCAACGGCGGCGGAAATGGTGGATGCCGGGCTGCGGACCAAGAAAGCCGGTTTTGATTGTTCCATGTATGTTCTGCTGGGGGTCGGCGGGATGAAGCTGACGATGGAACATCGCCAGGGCACGGTTGCGGTCCTGAACCAGGTTGATCCTCATTTTATCCGGGTCAGGACCCTGACCCCGATTCCTGGAACGCCCATTGCCCGCTGGATTGAGGACGGTACGTTTGTTCCGGTATCACCTCTGGTCAGTGTTGAGGAGGAGCTGGATATTGTCAGGGGGTTGCGGGTGACTTCCCGTTTTCTCAATGACCACGTTTCCAACGTCGTACCTCTGGATGGAAAATTGCCGGAAGACCAGGCGCAAATGATTGCCGCTCTGGAGGCGGCGGTTGCCTATTGTCGGGAAAACGAGGTTCAGAATACGGATTATCGTGGCCTGTAGAGTCCCTAATTCCTTGGCACGGCCAGCATACGTTCCAGGGATTTTTTAGCTTTTCGGCTGGTTTCCGGATCAACGGAAATGATCGGCTTCATGGTTCGCAGCGACTGATGAATATCAGCGAGGCTGATCTTTTTCATATCCGGACAGATCATCGTCGAAGTCACCGGATAGAATTGCCGGTCAGGATGGGCTTTTTGCAATGGATAAAGCATTCCCAATTCCGTGGCGATGATGAACTCTTTTGCTGACAAGTCGGCAACCGCAGTAAACATGCCGCCGGTACTGCAGACCACGTCAGCCAGTTTGGTGACTTCCGGGCGACACTCGGGGTGGACAATGACTTTTGCCTGGGGATAGTTTTTTTTCGCTGTCAGAATATCTGCCGTCCGGATGGCATCGTGGGTGGGACAGTATCCATCCCAGAGGATGATCTCCCTGCCGGTTTGCTGCTGGACATAGGTTCCCAGATTGCGATCCGGGACGAAAAGAATCTCCTGCTCTTTGGCAATGCTGTTGACTACATTGACGGCATTGCCCGAGGTGCAGCAGATGTCACTTTCGGCTTTCACCTCGGCTGATGAATTAACGTAGGTGACGACCACCGCATCAGGGTGTTGTTGTTTGGCTGTTTTTACCTGCCCAGCGGTGGCCATATCTGCAAGGCCGCAACCGCATTCAAGGCGTGGTAGAATAACCTCTTTATCCGGAGAGAGAATGGCGGCGCTTTCAGCCATGAACTTAACGCCGCAAAAAACAATTATCTGAGCATCGGTTTCAGCCGCCTGGATACTTAAACCCAGGGAGTCACCAGTGATGTCGGCAATATCCTGGATCTCAGGAGGTTCATAATTATGGGCCAGGATGACTGCATGGCGTTTTTCTTTCAGCTGCCGTATATCTTCAAGTAGTGTTTTTGTATTCATTGTGTATTCCTTCGTGGATTTTTTGAAATTTTTTTGTTCCTATTTCCCCGTTTTTCCCAATTCCCGGGAACGATCACAGGCAGCTTTAACTGCTTGAAAAAAGGCGGTCCTAACTCCCTGTTTTTCCAGTGCCGCCAGGCCGGCAATGGTGGTGCCTCCCGGAGAGGTAACCATGTCCTTTAAGGCCATCGGCTGCTGGCCCGTTTCCTGCAGCAGGGCGCAGGAACCATTGAAAGTTTCAATAACCAGGGTTCGGGCAGTATCCCGGGGTAATCCCTGGTTGACGGCGGCATCAATCATGGCTTCGATGACCAGGAACGCATAGGCCGGACCGCTGCCGGAAACTGCGGTGACCACATCCATGAGGGTTTCGTTTATCTCTACGGTTTTACCCACCCGGGCAAATATGCTGGCAGCCAGTTCCATATGTTCAGGGGTTGTCAGGCTTCCCGGAGCCAGGGCGGATATTCCTTTTTGGACCAGTGCCGGGGTGTTTGGCATAATGCGGATAGCCGGAATCCGTTTGCCCGTAGCATCTTCTATAGTTTTTAAGGGGATTCCGGCGGCGATTGAAAGCAGCAGTTGTTCCGGATTAAGGTTGTCGGTTATTTCCGTCAGGACTGCACTGATTACCTGTGGTTTGATTGCCAGCAGAATAATATCAACCTGAGCAGCCAACTCAAGATTGCTGGTGACTACTGATATAGTGGAAAAGCGCTTTTGTACTTGTTCCCGGCTGTCTTTCGCCGCATCATAAGCGTAGATTTCCGGTCGATCATCATTGGCAAGCAGTCCCTTGATGATCGTCTGCCCCATGTTGCCGGTTCCAATAATTCCGAGTTTTACGGCTGAAAGTTCCATGCTTTACTCCTTGTTAGTGGATTGATTAAGGTGGGCCATAATGCCGGCGATCAGCAGGGGGAGGATTATTTCGTGCTGCCCGGTCAGGTAGTAACCCTTTCCACTTTCCCTTGTTGGCCTCTTTACCACGTTTTCCATTACCCGGTATTGGCGGATAAAATCAATCGCTATGGTGGTCAACCCATTTATCTGGTGGCCGAGATTATGGACCAGAGACAGAGCCTTGAGAAAAACTTCCGGCAGAATGACCGCTGATCCCACATTGAAATAGACTCCCCGATCCAGCTTTGCTACCAGTTCACAGAAATTTTGAAAATCCTTCATTGAAGTGGCACCGATGGCGGCACCATCGGCGTCAGGATGCATGTGAATGATATCGGTCCCGATGGCCACATGGACGGTGAGTGGGATATTGTGCTGATAGCAGGCGGCGACAATACTTTTGTCCCGGTGGGGCAATCTCTCGTGATTGATGAAATGGCCGATGGCATACCCCAGCCCCCAGCCATTTTCAGCCCCTTTATTAATGGCTTCATTAAGGTATTGTCCGGTTTCCCTGGCCATGCCGAAATTTCCTGTTCCCAGTACCTCACTGACATCTTCCGAGGTTTTGCCGGCAAAAGCAATTTCAAAATCATGAATGATTCCAGCACCATTCATGGCAATACCCTGGATGATTCGTCGTTCCAGCAGAGGGATCAGCGCCGGGGCCAGACCGACTTTGATCACGTGGGCACCCATGCCCAGTAGAATCAGGCGCCGGGATTCAAAAGTTTGGCACACCGTGTCAATGATTTCTTTTAGATCCTTACCACCCAGGATGTTCGGCAGATGGTCAATAAATTCGCCGATGTTTTCTTTACCCGTGAACGGCTGGGAGAAATCAGCCATATTAACTTTGCTGGGTCGTTCCAGCAGCGAATAAGTGGACAGCTTTTGCCAGTCGAGAGTCATGGGAGCCCGTAATGGTTCAGTTATGGTTCAGCATGATTTGATACATACTTTCCGCTCAACCTGTTCGCACAAGATATGTCCCAGCAGCAGGTGAATTTCCTGGATTCTCGGGGTGTCGCTACTCCTGACCGTCAGGGGGAAATCACAGTGGTCTTTGCATCTGCCACCATCGTTGCCCAGAAATCCGGCGGTAATCAAGCCGGCTTTTTTGGCGTATTGCAGGGCCAGGGCGACATTTTCCGATGTGCCGCTGGTACTCAGGCCGATGGCCACATCCCCCGGCTTCCCCAGGGCCTGCAGCTGCCGGCGGAAAATATCCCTGAAGTCAAAATCATTGGCAATGGATGTTAAGATGGAGGAATCGCAGGTCAGGGCAATGGCGGCCAGGGGTTCACGGTTGAAAAGAAATCGGTTGACCAGCTCTGCTGCCAGATGTTGGGCCTGGGAGGCGCTGCCGCCGTTCCCGAAGAAAAAAATAGTTTGTCCCTGTTCCAGTGCCTGGCTGCAGGAGGCTATCAATTGATTAAGCGGTGATTCGTGTTCTTTGAAGAAAGATTCTCCCAGGGTTTTGACTTCATCCAGCAGGCGGGGGATATTTTTTAGTTCCATTATTTTACCTGACTTGCGGGGGTATTTTGCTTTCCCTCTTCGAAGGGGACAGAATTGAATTCTACCCACATTTTCTTGTTTTCTGTGGTTGGATAATACTTAGCAAATCACTCTTGTAATTGCAAGTTATTCAAGGGATTTACCGGCTGGAGGGGGATGGGAACTCAGTTTATGTCCGGTTTATCAGGCTGGAAAAAATTAAGAGTTGGAACCTTTTCCAGTAAGCCAAGTTGGTGGCCCAGGTTATAAAAAAGGATCAGCCCCTGCTTTTCCTGAATCTCGAGTTCATAGGAAATTGCTTCCTGCCAGTATTGCAGAATTACTTCTGCTGGGATGTTGGGGTATCTTCGGCTGACAGCAGTGAGCAGAGTAGTCAAGTGTTCCGGCAGAACCTTTTTAATGAGGGATAACCGGGTATAAAGTTCGCTGATTTGGTTAAGCTTTTCATCTCCCAGCTCTTTTCTGCCAATCCACAGGGCGTAGACGAATGGCAGGTTGGTAAACCGGTACCAGAGACTGCCAAGATCATAAATCCGGTAGCCGGGCGGCGTCTGATGGAAGGCTTGGAGTGCCTGGTCACCAATGAGCAGGGCTGTTTCCGGCAGCTTGTCGTCCGCATTAAATTCTGTCGTAATAAAGTGGATTGACCGACGATCCAACTGGTAAAAGTGAAAAAGAATGATTTTCAGCAGGTAGATGGAGGTTAATGATTGGGCAGTTAAGGCGATGGTGGTATTCTTCAGGCTCTCAATTGGATTTTTGCTCAGCAGCAGGACACTGCGAACTTCTCTCGTTGAGGCAATTGAGATCCGGGGTAGAAT